>DYKW01000267.1 GCA_020722405.1 Anaerolinea thermophila | reverse complement strand
GATGATCCAGGACGCGAAGTCCCAATTGAAAGAGGCTCAGATCGCAACGGTCAGTTCGATGAACCACTTTATGAAGTTCCTGTTGAATGGACCATACTCCGAGGTAGACAATCCAGAGATACGCCAGACAAGCCGCCAGCATCAACCTTGCCAAACGGCTGGGATCGGAGAGATGGCTTTTATGCAAATGGAAGCCTCGACTCTTTTGATCGGAAAAGAAGGTTTCGATCTTGAATCGTTTTTGATACCAATGACAGGCTTCTTCTTTCAGGTCGAAATTGGAAACCAGGTAGATCGGTTCTTCATGGGCCTTGTCCCACCAGGCTACTGCCAGAACGGGACCATACCGTTGACGCGTAAAAGCGACTTCTTCGATGCCCAGGCACATGCCGGGCTTGAGCAACAAATCCTGAAAGGAAAACTCCTCTCCGTCATACAAAATCGTGTTGCTGGCAGTGCGACAGGCGTATTTCCAGCCAAAACCATCCAATTTTTCCTGTAATTCCGTGCCATCGAACTCGCCATCGCCCAAAAAGACAACATCTGCGCCCGCCGGAACCCGTTCTTTGACCGCCGAAACCAATTGCACGTGTCGGTCTTGTGAAAAATGTCCTTTCTTGCCGGAAATCACCAGCCAGCCAAGCGGCAAAGCCCGACCGCGATACTGGACGCTGAGTACCAACGCGACACAGTTTCTCCCAACATCACTGCCATCTATGAGAAACACCAACGTATGATCGGCCAGATTCCTCAACAATTGTCCCGCAAAAGGCAGCCAATGGATTTCCTGTTCCGGATCCGCTTCATTCACGAAACGCGAATAGCGCTTGACGCGGCTTTCCAGTTTGCACCGATCTGGAACCTTGCTGGCGATCTTCGGATAATTCGTACTATGACTGCCAACAATCCCGCTGATCAGACTGGCTAAAACGTTCAAATTCTTGGCATTCATGCCTCTGGGTTCGCTGGCATACATTTGCGAAAGTGCCATTCTTATGCTACGATAGCGTCGGTGGTTGTCGCTCATGGTTCGCTCCTTGGCTCTGTGATTGGAGCTTAAGCTTACCAGACGTCAGCCACTATTTCCTAATTTTCATGCTACGCGAATTTTGTCCGGTAGAGAA
>DYKW01000095.1 GCA_020722405.1 Anaerolinea thermophila | reverse complement strand
TTCCCGTTCTGTCATCTCAGCGCTCTCTGCGTTCTCGGCGGTAAACAAATACGTGAGCGAATTACGCGCGCACGAAGATTAGGCCAACTACCACTGACAGGCGTAAACTGTCAGGTCTGCATTATACCCGTATTGCGCGCCGCGAAAGTGCTGTACTGCCTGACAAAACTTTTGGGTCTCGGTAGTGGCCTGTGGGAAGGCGTCATCGTGTAGCACCACGAAATTGGGATGATAACGGCGCAACGCCCACAGTGCGGTATCGTCGTAAGTGGTTTCGGCGTGCATTTGGGCAGCCACTGCCGGCTGAATCAACCCGGCAAAATCAACCACCGGACGGCGGGCATAATACCCAATGATGCCCACTTCCAGCATACCCACCGTCGCCTCTGGCGGGGTATTTTCACGCAGCCACACGCCCACCGCACGGTAGGCAAGCAAGCGTTGATCGTTGTGCTGGGGCATACGTACCAGAGAGCGCCCCAACCAGGGCAACACGGCCAGCGTCAATGCCAAAACCAACAACCATCGATAACGCCCTCCGTGAAGCGAGCGCATCAAGAATTCTACGCCCAATCCGACCAGCACCACAAAACCGGGTACCAAGGGGGTATAGTACCAGAAATAACTGCTCACGCCCAGCACGGCATAGGCCACAAAATACAACCCTGGCCAGGCCAGGAACAACGTCCAACGTGCGCGCCGCTGCCACAAGAAAAAGATTCCCAGCAACGCCAATCCGGCCAGCAGAAAATAGGGATGCTGACTATACCACCCCAAGATACGCCTCAACCCGGCCAGGAAACCGCGGCTAATCGCCATGCGCCCCTGGGCTTGCTTGGCCGCTAACGTCACAGGTAAGGGATTGCCGAAATACCATAGGGAGGAGGCGCCCCATAGGGATAGCGGCACCCCCAGGGCAACAGCAAACCCCCAGGGGACGCGCGGGGAAACGGACACCCTTTGGGGTGGTTGCCCTCCCCAAAAGCGCAGCCCCCCCCAAAGGTAGTCTGCACCCAACACCCCGGCCAGCAGAATCCCATCAGGGCGTGCCAGGGTAGTCAAGGCGACCAGTAATCCGCTCCAGGCATAGGCTTGCTGCGTATAGGCCACCAGCGCCCAAATGCCCAACGCCAGGTAAAGCGGAGTCTCCGAACCGGTGGTGCTGAGCAACAAGGGGAAGAGTGGGTAGACCACCAACGCCGTCCAACCAACCCAGGGGGTTTTCCAGTGTTGCGCCAGGACGTACAAGCCTAACGCACCGCTTACCACCGCCAACACGCTGAACACATTTGCCACAACCGGCATATCCAGCCACGGATTTTTCATCCCGGCCAGTAACAATGTCCACAAAGGGGTGGTGGTACTCAACACCCGTTCGCCGGGATTATAGACAAAACCCAAGCCGGCGCGCAGATTTTCAGCATAGCGGTAGGTAATGTATGGGTCATCGTACCCCCAATGCCGTAAAAAAAACAACAGGGCGGCTGCCACTAACACCAGCCAACCCGATACGATGAATCCAGGGAATGTGCATTTCTCAGGCATACAAAAGCAGGGGTATGCCTTGCGTCGCATACCCCTGTATCTTTTCAATCAAGAGGAAATCAGTCTGCCGATATGGGTTTAGAGGCCGTCGTTTGGGGCTCTTCTTCCCGCCACCATTCTACGGCAAATGCACCACCTACGGCCAGCATGGCACCGACCATGGCCGCCAAGACGGTATTGACCAACTTGCGCGGTGAAACGGGTTTGAGCGGCGTCATCGCCGTACTGGCAATGCGTACCTGCCCAACCGAATCGTTCGTCACGATGCTTACTTCGTCCACTTTGTGTGCCAGGGCGGTGTACATATCCCGAGAAAGTGAAAGTTCACGCTCCAGACGGTCTTTCTCCAATTGATAGCCCTCTTGTTCTGTTTGCAAGGAGAGAATTTGCGGCTCCAAGGCGTTCATCTGGCTTGTAATCTCCTGCAAGCGCTTTTCAATCACCGTGTGTATCTCTTCTAATTGTTGACGTTGTTCTGTCGGAGAGGCCGTATTCAAATTGGCAGGATCGCTAAGTTGCAATTGCAATGGAAAGCCCTGCCCACCGTTGAAAACGCGCAATGAAAGGAACAGGGCATTCATCTGGTCGGAAAAATCCACCGCTCCGGTTTGTTTTTGCATTTTTTGCAGCAAAGCGTCGACATCATCCAGTGCCGTACTCAACGATCGTTGCGCGCGCAAGTAATCCTCTTGACCGGCTTGCAGGGAGGCTAACTGGTTTTGCACGATAGCACTACGATCTCGAGCAACGAATTCCGTCATCGCCGTTTCTGCCTGTTGCAAGCGGGTTGCGGCTGCCTGGAGTTGCTCTTGAAAGAAGGCCAATTGTTCACTGTCATTCGTGCCATACACCCGATTGGCCTCTTTCACAAAGGTCTGCACCCACATATTTGCAATTCTCGAGGCATCCTGCGGGGTCTTTGCTTTGACGGAAAAGGTAAGCAGGCCATTTTTCCCCGATACATCGAGCATATCCCGCAAATCCGTAACGTTTTCGACACCTGTTGGAAGCGGGTCTAATTGAGAAAAAACTCGTTGTACCATGCTATCGCTGGTCGCCAGCCCAACATAAACGTCAATTTGCATGTCTACTGGATTGATGACCGTCTCGATGCGAGGATCAAACTGTAATTTGTATTGCGGAGAGGTTATCACGGCCAAGGCGGTGGCTTCGTAGGTTGGCGGTAGTGCCAGGCTAATAAGCAAAGCAACCAATGCAGCGCCAAAGGTCAATGCAACAATCCAATTGCGATATTGCCACAATACCCGCAACCAACGGCGTAAATCTATGGAATCATCAAAATATATGTCTTGTTCTGTCATAATGCGTATTCAGAGCCTCCTCTAACCGTCAGGATTGTCCTCCAAGCCGAAATTCTCTCACAAAGCCCTTCTCCCGTCAACCCATCTACGGTACTATTCGGCGCAGCCACAGACGCAGACGCAGTGGCAGCCAACGATACAACAGCGGACGTACCCTGGCTTTCAGTGCCAACCAGGAAAACGGACCATACCCTTCTCGATGGGCTACACGCAGCATTTCCGGATAACAGCGCTCATCGGCAACGTCTGTCTTGGCTTCGCCATGCAAGCGGAAGTTTGCCCATAAGCGCGGCACATAGCGAATTTCAGATACCTTCGCCAGCCGAACCCACAAATCATAATCCATCGCAAAGTAGAATGAAGGGTCGAGCGGACCAACCTGGTGCCATAACTCGGCACGCCAAAATGCAGCCTGCTGTGGAATATGCACCGAACCGCGTAGCAACTTGCGATAGTTGGTCTGGCGGGCAGCAAATTTGCCAATCACACGGCCTTTTTCATCGATAAAGTTAGCATCGCCATACACCAGGCCCACTTGCGGGTGAGATTGTAAAAAGGCCACCACTTCGCGCACCGCATGAGACTCATAGACATCATCGGAATTCAACCAGGCCAGGATAGCGCCGTGTGCATGAGCAAAGCCCTTGTTGATGGCATCCGTCTGCCCGCGGTCGGGTTCGGAAACCCACCATGCCAGATGGTCGGCATACTTACGAATGGTCTCCACGCTACCATCGGTGGAGCCGCCATCTACGATGATGTATTCGATGTGGGGGTAATCCTGTGCCAGGACAGATTGAATCGTCTGTTCTAGATAAGCGACCTGATTGTAAGAGGGGGTAACAATAGAAACAAGCATAGAGGATAAGAAGGTACTGAGTGCCGGGCATTTTTCAGGTTGAGATGTGCCGACGCCGCCAGCGGCGGTAAGCTCTTGCCGGTCTCGAAAGCCCCAAGATACCGGTCACGGCATAGCCAATGCGCCGCCAATCGCCCAGCACCGGCGCGGGGCTGTAGAATAAGGAGCGCCCATAAGCCAGTAAACCGGACGCAAAACGCCCTGCTTCTACTTTGTAGTAGGCATCCAGCCGATGCGCACCGGCCAACACCCGCCGCCGATGCTGAACGAAGAGCGCCTGCCATTCGGACGTCGAGCGCATCCAATCCACCAGGCGAAACGCATCTTGCCCGAAGCGGTCTGCCAGGGCAATGTTCTTAGCCGCCGGATGATAACGGGCTTGTGCTAACGTTTGCGGCAGGTAGTGCAGCGGCCAGTCGCGGGCAATGCGCAGCCACAGGTGATGGTCGAGCAAATAGTGCCAGGCCGGGTCCAACCCGCCGGCGGATTGCCAGGCCAGGCGACGCATAAAAACCCCTGGTTGGCTGATGATGCGAAAAGCCATCAAATCGGTCAGCGTGTAGGGCGCAAACGTTTGGTGGTAGATCGGGGTATCGTTGGCATCCACCGAAAGCACATTTCCGTACACCAAACCGGCCTCCGGGTGCGCTTGCAGGGCATTCACCGCAGCAGAAAACGCACCAGGCAAGTAGGCATCGTCTGAGTTGAGCCAGGCGATAATTTCGCCATGCGCCCGGGCAACGCCCTTGTTGATGGCCTCCGCCTGACCAGCGTCCGGTTCGGAGACCCACCACGCCAGATGGTCGGCATACTTACGAATGGTCTCCACGCTACCATCGGTGGAGCCGCCATCTACGATGATGTATTCGATGCGGGGATAATCCTGGCTCAACACCGATTGAATGGTGCGCTCCAGATAGGCGACCTGGTTATAAGAAGGGGTGATGATGGATACCAACGGCAACATGGAATCAGGGGGTCAAGTCGAAGATGAGGTAGCCATCGCCTTCGGCGATCAAGGGGTAGTTTTCGGTCAGGTAAGTGCGCAGTTCAGGCTGCCGATTCCACTGTCCCATGGCAGTGACGACAAAGTAATCGCGCCCCTCGGTAAAACGGGCAAACGCATCTGCGAAATTACCTTCTTTGCCGCGCAGTGCCGCCAGTCCCTGTTCCTCGACACTCGGCCACAATTTGACCCGACGCCGACCAAAATACATCAAACGGTAGCCGTAATCCTGGGTAAGCGCCACAACGGAACCGTCCACCGGAATGAAAGAGGCTACTTCTTGCCAATACCCCGGCTCATCTCGGAAATTTTCAGCCAGCAGGGTAGAGCGCGCTACCCAGGAGGGGTAAGCGATTGCCGGCAGGAGTAGCCCTACACCGGCCCACTGCCACACGCGCGGCTGCCGGGCAAGGGCGCCAAACAACCATTGGGCAACCGGCGCCAGCGAAAGCGCCACGATAGGCACCAGTTGCAAGTGGTAGTAACTGTGGGTGTACATCTGGTAGGGTAGCGTTAGGCCATAGACGAAATACCCGCCCCACAACCCTAACAGCAACGGGCGTAATCGTCCAGAAGCCAGCAAAACACCCAGCAATCCCAAGAAAAGCGGCGTCAACCCGAAAAGAGTGTGCAGAAAACTCATCCAGCGCACGTAGAAAGCCGGATCGGCGATCAGGTGCAACAGTTTGAGCGTCCAGTTGACGAAATACCCCGATGCGCCGCCGGGATTGCCGAGCAAGTAGTACCACGCGGGCGGGAGAATCATCAGGGCGACCATGCTCCAAACCTGTGGATGGCGGAGTGCCTTTCGCGACCCCAAGGCGGTGAGGACAATCCCCAAGGCTGCCCCGCCCACCAGGTAGGCGGCCACGATTTTGGTGAGGGCTGCCAGGCCCCCAAAAAGCCCGGCCCCGATAGCCCACTTCCAGGTTGGTTGCTCAGCCCAACGATACAATGCCCAGGCCGAAAGGACAATCCACATCGTCATGCCGGGGTCAGGCTGAAAACTTCGGCTGGCTTGCACGCTAAAAGGTAACAGCAGGTAAAAGGCCAACGCGATCAGGGCACCATCGGCATTGGTTGCCCGACTGGCCACATCGAAAAGTGCCAGCCCCGCAATCAGCCACAGGAGGGTGTCAATCAGGCGCGGTACCACCCAGGATTCGTGCCCAAGTAAGCGATAACCCCAGGCGACTATCGTCTCCAGGATAGGCGGCTCGTAACGTCCAACCGCGTTGCGCTGCTGCACGATAGCATTTTTCTCCGCGGGGGCGACATCGGTGCGCATCCCATAGTACAGGCTGCGCGCCACAATGGCGCTGTGCAATTGGCGCGTAGGGTGGAAGTCGAGAGGGGGATCGGTAGAATCTATCAGGCGCAGTAATCCCCCCAGGAACAACAGACCCGCTACGAGGGCCGTCAGTCCCCAACGGGGGAGTCTATCCCCAAAGGGGGTGGGGAAGTCATCAAAAGAGGCGGTCATACTGCACTTTCGGGAAGATGGTTAATTTGCCGCCAATGGTGGCATCCAGCACCCGCCGTCCATCCTGTTCCCAGGCGTAACGCGCCAGGAGGTAGGCCTGCTCGGAGGTATCCAAGTCGGGCAATTGCCAGCGGAAGCCTTTACCGAAATAGCGCGCGTCGAAATGATTGGGATCGTCACCGTCTGAGACAACGGTTTTATTGGGCTGGCCTTTGGTTGCAAAACTGTGGTCTACGCCAATCAAGATCGCCTCAGCGAAGCCCATGTGGAAGGCCAGTTGCAGGCAGACGTAGGTCACAGTAGCGCCTTCCCACAGGCGGAAGCGGGCATCGCGGGCGAAGGTAGGGGCGCCATAGGTGGCGTAGAGAAAGGTAGGCAAACGGCTTGAATGCGCATCCGGGTTTGCCGTTGTGAGTTCAGAGGAACGGTGTAGGGCGGGTTGGAAATATTTGCGGGAGCGCCAGGAGAAAAACCTGGGCATATCGAGCGCCAGGAAATCATCAACGCACTGTTCAATCACCAGGTCGTTGACCGAAACCAGGAAAGAGGTTCGAAATCCCCACCGCTCAAAAGCCAGGTAAACGCGATTCATGCCAAAAGTGAATTCATTGCGCAAGGGGAAGACATCGGTTTGACGTAGACTGGGGCCGTTACCGATAATGAAGCAGCGCCGGCCGCGGTATTTATCCTTCAGTGCTGCCAAACGCGCCATGCTTTGCCGCCGCCAGGGGTGCAGGTAGGCGGAGGATAGTTCTGGGATATTCCGAGTGAATACCACGGCATCTCGGGCGGCGTTCCATAAGGGTTCAGGGGTTACTCGTTTTAACGTTGCCTTCATTGTGTTCTGCACTCCAGTTGCATCTGATCTGAAAATAGATTTTTATGTCTGGTGGTGAAAATTATTTTTCATGGCG
>DYKW01000266.1 GCA_020722405.1 Anaerolinea thermophila | reverse complement strand
TGCATCTCGGGCTTTTTGAGCGGGATCAGATTTTTAGGTTTTTGCAGCGCGATCATCCTTCAATCGCAGGGGGGATCAACACCGTATGTTTCTCGGGGTGGATATCGGCAATACCCACACGGTTACGGGCCTCTACGGGGACAGCGGAGATATCCTTCTCCGGTGGCGCATCAGGACCGACAAAGGTGCGACGGCCGACGAACTCGCATCCGTCCTCTTTCAGCTCTGCGCCATGGACGGAATCGATTTTCATCGCGTGAAAGACATCATCATCGCCTGCGTGGTCCCGCCGATCCTTTCGAGCTGGGAAGAATTCTCACGAAGGCGTCTCGGCAAAAACGCCGTGGTCGTCCAGGGGCATCAAGACCTTGGGATGCCCGTCCTGTGCGACCATCCCCACGAATTGGGGGCGGACAGGATCGTCAACGCCATAGCCGGCTTCCATCGGTACCATTCCCCCCTCATAATCGTGGACTATGGGACCGCCACCACATTCGACTGCGTATCCTCAAAAGGCGAATACCTCGGAGGGGCCATAGCCCCAGGACCTCTCCTCGCAGCCGATGCCCTGGCACGGGGGACCTCCCGTCTCCCGCGCATCGAGATCTTTCGCCGGCCATCAAAGGTCCTCGGCACGGACACGGTCTCAGCCATGCAGTCAGGGATCGTGTACGGCTTTGCCGGGCTTACGGAAGGGCTCATTGCACGGCTCGTCGCCGAGTTCCCTGTCAGACCCCGAGTAATCGCGACCGGAGGACTTGCGTCCGTCGTGGCCGGGCACTGCCCGTCCATCGAGGCCGTACACCCGGATCTGACCCTCGAAGGACTCGGAATCATTTATAAACGCCTCTCAGGGTGATCTGAATTACGTTTCATGGACTCGTAAAAACTCGAAAAGCGGGATGGCCAAGTATCTAAATCCGTAAGCCTACGGCCGAGGTATTTGTTCCGTACGAACATCCCGAACGTCGACTCACGGAGACAATTCCCGTTAAAACACAAAGGGGGCATTCGCACGGACCTGAATCCGTGAGATATGCACTCAACCTTTCGATTTCACAGAATAAGCCGACGGCTGGGATATTTGTGGATGGAGGCGCCCATGGACGGGGCTCGAACGGCAAATCCGCCCCCAT
>DYKW01000265.1 GCA_020722405.1 Anaerolinea thermophila | reverse complement strand
GTTTTCCCTCATCCGGCTCTCCGACAACCTTCTTCCTGCGGCGTTCAAGGCTGGACTACACATATTCCGCTTCGGTAGAAGAATTCCAGTCCGGGTCGAGTTATCAAGGCGCGAAAGGCAATTTCGTTCCATTGCCCGCGCGTTCCCATTTTTGCCCGCACCCATTGTTCGAGCCGATAACGAACATATCGGTCAAGTTGCTGGAATTTGAGGGCGTTATTTCCGATGCGGAAATAATTTCGCCAACCTCGGATTGCCAGGTTGAGGTATTTTATCACCTCGTCGGGCGTGTTGCTCAACCGCTTGCGTTCGGTGATGAAATGGATTTTACGGCGGATGGTCTTCATGGACTTCGGGGAAGCCCAGCTGTAGGGCAGGAGTTTTCCCCTCTTCCTTGATTTCTTCTTGTGGAAGTGAAAGCCAAGAAAGTCGAAGCCGTCTTGTCCCATATCCACAACACGGGTTTTAGTTGGGTGCAGGGTCAATTTCAAGAGTTCCATCACTTGCGTAACTCTCCCCATGGCGTTTTCAGCGTCCTGTTTGGTGCGGCAGATGATGACAAAGTCATCCGCGTAACGGACAAGTTTTCCGAGCGACGAGTATCGTTCCGCCCAGAACATATCCAGCACATGCAGGTAGATGTTTGCCAGCAAGGGGCTGATTACTCCGCCCTGCGGCGAACCTGTTTGGGTTGCGTTCACCTCACCGCCTTCCAGTACCCCCGCTTCCAGCCATTGCCGAATGAGTTTCAACACTCTGCGGTCACTGATGCGCCTTTGGAGCAGGGACATGAGCATAGCATGGTCAATATTGTCGAAGTAACCTTGAATGTCGGCGTCAACTACCCACCAACCCGTTATCAACGCTTTCTTGACCACTGTCACTGCTTGTTGCGCGCTCCGCTTCGGACGAAAGCCGTAGGAGTTATCCTGAAAGTTGGCTTCAAAGATAGGTTCGATCACCATCTTACATGCCTACTGTACCACCCGGTCGCGCACCATTGGGATACCCAACGGTCTTTGCCTGCCATCCGCTTTGGGAATGTAGACGCGCAATACCGGTTTAGGACGATAGCCGCCTGCTTTCAAGTCTTGCTCGATGTTCTTCAGAAATTGCTCCACACCTTCCTTTTCCACGTC
>DYKW01000094.1 GCA_020722405.1 Anaerolinea thermophila | reverse complement strand
CGGGAGTGACAGGCTGAAGCCTGTCTTACACTCGCTTACGAGGGACAAGCCGACAACGGAATGCAAAATACAGAATGCAGAATGCTGACTACGCGACTACCTAACTACCCTTCGCGTCTTCGCGACTTTGCGTTAAGATTTTGGAGATTGCCCTACGCCCAAGCCATACCATCTGTTTTTTACAAAATACGGACGGTATGGTATACTGTATTCATGGAAATATGGCGCAATTTACTTCCCAAACTGGAATCCAGCCTGCAACCCGGCAAGATTCTGGTGTTGTACGGGCCACGTCAGGTTGGTAAAACCACGCTGGCGCAGGCGTTGTTGACGCACGTCCCCTGGCGGGCACGCTTTGTGAACGCCGACGAACTGATGTACCGCGAAGCACTCGCCGGTCAGAGCCGCCAAAAACTGGGGGAAATCGTGGGCGATGCCGAAGTGCTGGTCATCGACGAAGCCCAACGCGTCCCGGAAATCGGGCTAAACCTCAAAATCCTGGTAGATGCCTTTCCTCACCTGCGCATCATGGCAACCGGTTCGGCCTCCTTCGACCTGGCAAATAAAATCAGCGAGCCGCTCACCGGACGGAAAATTACCTACACGTTGTATCCGGTCGGATACGGGGAGTTGCAGCACACCTTCGGCGCGCTGGAAACCCGCGCACAGTTGGAACGCTGGCTGGTGTGGGGCGGCTATCCGGCGATCGTCACAGCAGACACGCCCGAATGGCGTACGCGCCTGCTGGGCGAATTGGTGGGTTCTTACCTGTACCGCGACATTCTAGAACTGGACGGGCTGCGCCGTGCCGATAAAATCGTGGACTTGTTGCGCCTGCTGGCCTTCCAAATCGGGCAAGAAGTCTCGCTCTCCGAACTGGCAACCAAATTGGCGCTCAACCGGCAAACCGTTGAACGTTATCTCGACTTGTTGGAAAAGGTCTTCGTCATCTTTCGGGTCGGCGGTTTTTCGCGCAACTTGCGCAAGGAAATCACCCGCAACGCACGCTACTACTTTTACGATAACGGCGTGCGCAACAGTTTGATTCAGAACTTCAACCCCCTGCACTTACGCGACGACGGCGGACAATTGTGGGAAAACTTCCTGACGGTTGAACGCCGCAAAGCCAACCAAAACGCCGGCCGGTGGGTGAACGCCTACTTCTGGCGCACTTACGACCGCAAGGAAATCGACTACCTCGAGGAAGCCGGCGGTCAATTGCTGGCCTGTGAATTCAAATGGGGTCAGGGACGCCTGCAGCGCGCCACGCGCACCGAGTTCCTAAACGCCTATCCCAATGCTGAGCTCTACGTCATCACCCCCGAAAACTTCGAACCGTTCGTGCTGGGGCAACCACTCGACTGATTCCTCCGCCATATCGGCCACAATTTGTTACAATAACAAAATCGGCACAACCAATGACATCGCTGAATTACCGAAAACACCGCAAGTTCCGACGCGATGCCGGATTGATTGTCGCTTCACAACACAAACCTATCAAACTTGTCCACAGATGCCATGGATGAATTTCCCGAACCAGGTAGTTCGTTTCATCCACCCCTCCCCAACCATCAAACGCTCGAATTGCCATGAAAACCTATCCCCTCTTTAACAGTGCGCACATTCCCGCGCTAGGTCTGGGAACCTGGCGTATGGGCGGCGGCAAGACGCCGGATTTCTCTCAAGATGCTGAAGTGTTGCGGGCGCTGCGTCTGGCGCTGGATATCGGCTACCGTCACTTCGATACCGCCGAAATGTACGCCGATGGGCACACCGAAACGCTGCTCGGGCAGGCCCTGTCGGAAAGCAATTTGCCGCGCGAACAGGTCTTCCTCACCACCAAAGCCTGGCACACGCACCTGAAGCGCGAGGCCGTCCAACACGCCTGCGAAAACAGTTTGCGCCGCTTGCAAACCGAATACATTGACCTATATCTCATCCACTGGCCGAACGAATTCGTGCCGTTGGAAGAGACCTTCGAGGGGCTTAATGCCCTGGTACGGCAAGGCAAAGTCCGCACCCTGGGGGTGAGCAACTTCGATTTGCCGGCGCTGCGCCGGGCAGTGTCCCTGTGCGAAACACCGCTGGTCACCAATCAGGTACCGTACAGCCTGCACAACCGCACCTACGCCCGCAACGGCGTGCTGGCTTTTTGCCAACAGCACGGCATTCTGCTCACCGCCTACACCCCGCTGGAAAAAGGGCAACTGGCCGCCGAAAGCGCCCTGCAACGCATCGCTCAGCGGCACGCTTGCACCCCGGCACAAGTCGCGCTGGCCTGGTTGCTCCAGCAAGAGGGCGTGCTGGTCATTCCCAAAGCCACCAGCCCGCAGCACCTGCGCGAAAACTTTCAAGCCGCAGATTGCCTCTTGTCCCCCCAGGATATGCAAACCCTGAACACCCTGGCATGAATCTCACCCTACACGTCCCCGCTACCACGGCCAACATCGGCCCGGGCTTCGATTGCCTGGGACTGGCGCTAGACCTTTGGAACCGCGTGCACATTCAACTCGGCGGGCAAAGCCTGTCCATCGAGATTAACGGGGAGGGCGCCGAAGAACTGCCGCGCGATGAAAGCAACCTCCTATGGCGGGCGCTGAAGATGGTATACGAACGCGCCGGGACGCCCGTCCCTCAGGGGGTGCGCGTCACCTGTGAAAACGGCATCCCCCTGGGGTCCGGGTTGGGATCCAGCGCGGCCGCGGTGGTGGCCGGCCTCCTGGGGGGTAACGCCCTGTTAGGGAATCCGTATCCCCTTTCCTCCCTCCTGAGGATGGCCATTACCCTGGAAGGTCATCCCGATAATGCTGCGGCGGCCCTGTGGGGTGGATTAGTCATCTCGGCCGGGGAACAAATACGCCGCGTCGAGGTACCCACCTGGCACCTGGTTTACGTCTTGCCGCAGGTAAAACTCTCCACACAACAGGCACGCGCCGTGCTGCCGGCCAATATCCCCTTACAAAATGCGATTGCCAACTTGGGGAATGCCCTACTGGTAGTCGAAGCACTGCGCAGCGGTGATCTGCCCTTGCTGCGCACGGCCATACGGGATACCTGGCATCAACCCGTTCGTCTGCCGCTCATCGCGGACATGTCGGCAGTTTTTGCGGCGGCACAGGAGGCCGATGCCGCGGTGGCGCTTTCCGGCGCCGGGCCGGGGGCGGTAGCATTCTGCGAACCTGCCCAGCGCGAGCATCTGAGTCGGGCCATGTTGGCGGCGCTCCCTGGCAACGGGCGCGCCTGGCTGTTGCAAAGCACCTCACAAGGTGCGCATATCGAATACTCTCATGAACACGGGTATTCATCCCGAAAGGAGACACCATGAGCACAAAAATTCTGGTCATCGAAGACGATGAAGCCATTGTCCGCTTCATACGCCGGGGATTGGCTTACGAAAAATATGAGGTCGAGACCGCCAGCGACGGACGAACCGGCCTACAAAAAGCCCAGGAAAACCCACCCGATGTAGTGGTGTTGGATTTGATGCTGCCCGGGTTGGATGGCATCGAGGTATGTCGTCGGCTGCGGATGGTGAGCGATGTGCCGATTTTGATCCTGACGGCGCGCGACTCGGTCAACGACCGGGTGATGGGGTTGGATACGGGGGCCGATGATTACATGACCAAGCCCTTCAACATGAACGAATTACTGGCACGCATTCGCGCCTTGCTGCGTCGCAGTAAGCCACCACTGCCCCAAACGCTGGCCTTCGCCGACCTGACATTGGATACCGGCACTCGCCAGGCAAAGCGCGGCGAACGCGTGATTACCTTGACCAGCAAAGAGTACGACTTGCTGGAGTTGTTCCTGATGCACCCGCGCCAGGTACTCTCCCGTGATTTCATCTTCGCGCGGGCCTGGGGCTATGATTTTGGCGGCGAGAGCAATATCATCGAGGTCTATATCCGCTATCTGCGCCAAAAACTGGAAGCCAACGGCGAACCACGCCTGCTCCATACGGTGCGTGGCGTAGGCTACGTATTGCGAGAACCTAACGAGTGACCCTGCGCACGCGGTTGACCCTGCTGTACATCTTTCTTCTGGTTGGGCTACAACTTGTACTCGGCATCGTGCTCTACCAGGTCATCTCCAGAACAATGCAACAGGAGATGGATGCAACGCTGGCAAACACCGCTGAGCGGGTTATCAACCATCTCAACACATCTGGCTTGCCGCCTCAAGAAGCCCTCAGGCTATTGAGCACCAACCTGGAAAACGAAAACGCCGGGGTTTTCATCCAACTCTGGAGCCCCACCGAGAGACTGCTATGGGAATGGCCGCCGCGCATTGGCTTATCGCGAAAACCGTTTTTTCGCCAGGGGCTTTATCAATCGACGTCAACTTCCGTATCGTTGGAATACGAAGAACAACATTTGCGCGTATATTCGTTGCACTTGAAGCGCGGGCGAACGCCATTTGGCACCCTGCAAATCGCCACCAGCATGACGGTCTGGGACAGAATGCGCGCCACCCTGTTGCGTATTTTGCTCGTATGGAATGCGGCGACCTTTGTTTTGGCCGGTGCCATTGTATGGTGGGCTACGCAACGCATGTTGACCCCCATCAGAGATGTAACCAACGTGGCGCTGCAAATCACGCGTGCCGACGATCTCTCGCGGCGCATTCCGCACCACGGGCTGTCGGAAAACGACGAAATCGGGCAATTGATTGCGGCTTTCAACCAAACCCTGGAGCGCTTGGAACAACTCTTCGCCTCGCAGCGGCGCTTTCTGGCCGATGTCAGTCATGAGTTACGCACGCCTTTGACGGTTATCAAAGGCAATGCCGCCTTGTTGCGGCACGTCCCATCTCAAGACCTGGAGTCCATCGATAGCATCGAAAAAGAAGTAGACCGCCTGGCCAGGCTGGTCAACGATCTGCTCACCTTATCGCGTGCCGAAAGCGGCAACCTACCATTGACACGCAACATCGTAGAGTTCGATGCCCTGGTGCTGGAAGTGCTAGGAGAGTTGAGCGTGCTGGCCCGCGGGCAAGTCAGCCTGGAGGTAAGTGCGTTCGATCAGGTGCAGGTGTGTGCCGACCGTGATCGGCTCAAACAGGTATTGGTCAACCTGGTTGGCAACGCCATCCGCTATACCCCCAAGGGCGGCAAGGTGTACATCGGACTGGGACAACAAGAAGACCAGGCTTTTTTGCGTGTTGCCGATACTGGTCCTGGCATCCTTGAGGAAGATTTACCTCACATCTTCGAACGTTTTTACCGCGCCGAAAAAGCACGCACGCGCAGCCAGGAAGGGCAAGGCTTTGGGTTGGGACTTTCCATTGCCTACTGGATTGTGCGCGCCCACGACGGACGCATCGATGTGGATTCAAAACCCGGGGAGGGAACGACCTTCACCGTGTGGATTCCGAAGGAGCATCGCGATTGCGAGGCGTAGGGGTGCTTTTCACCACGAAAGCACAGCAAGGAAAAAGATAACGCAGAGACGCCAGGCGCAAAGAAAATCACGTTTTTAGTCACGTAGTCGCCTAGTCACGTAGTTGGCCCGCTCGTTCGTGGGGCAACTATACAAACCAGAATCATGATTTCACTTGGAGGATCATCACATGAAGAAAAAGTTAGGTTTCATCGTTGTTTTGGCTTTGGCAGCTCTCACGTTAGTGGGGGGAATATACGCTAGTTCCGCAGATTCAACTGCATCCGCTGACGTAAAGCATGAGGTCATTTTTTCTATCCCGGTTGGGGATAAGGGAATCCATTATGCGAGTGATGGCCCCGATATGCTCATCTGGGGACCACCCTCAATGACCATAGCGCCAGATGGGACTTTCTGGATTGCAGATACAGCGGACAATCACTTGCTCCACTTCGACTCAAAAGGTGTGTTGCTCGATAAGATTGATGTAGGCAATTTTGCTGTCGGTGTTGGCGACATCGAGGTTACATCCAACGCAATCTGGGTGCTGGATATGGCCTCTATTCCACCCAAAGTAGTTCAGCTATCTTTTTGAAAGGAAAGGTGCAGGAGCATTACGACTTGCCGGAGGGCTTGTATCCAGAAGATGGGTTGAGCGGTATTGCCATCGGAAGCGATGGCAGTGTTCTTATCGAACAAGAGGATGGAGTAGCCATAACCCAATTCGTATCTTCATCTGGCAAAACAGAACAAAAGCTCCTTGCAGGGTATCTTCTTCAAGATCGGGTGTACTCCGCTTATCCAACCCAATTAGCATCCGATGATTTGTCTCACCGATATATCCAGGCAGGGGATAAACGCATTAGCGTAGAGTTTGCTACGGATTTGGGCGGATTAATCATCCTAAAGGTCAATTCAGATGGCAGCTTTTGGGTGATTGTTGAGGAAGTGGTGTTCAATCCGGCTGTCCAGGTGGACGAGAAAGTGTATCGCTATGACGCTTCGGGAAATTTGACAGGCATGGCCCGCATTCCACTTGCGGAAATGTATGTCCCTGTTGCGCATGGTATTGCGGTTGGCCCGGATGGGGAAGTTTACGTTTTGGTCACGAAGCCGGATGGGGCGGAAATCCGGAGATTGACATTCGGTGCCAGACTATCCCCCATTTTGACCCCTTCAGGCAGTAGAGAAGAGATCAAGTAAGTCGCAGAAGCAAGCTCACAACTGTCTTGCCGCACGCGTGCCTCGATGATCAGTATCGCGGCACGCTATCGGAACAATACCACATATCTCAATTCGTATCACATCAACGACCCTTATGGCGAATGCCCGTCGCGTACCAAACCACGATATTTGACGACCGCGAAGAACTATTCGAGCGTTCCATATGCCTGGGGGATAGCAGATACTGTCGCGCAGTTCAATAGCTTTATGAACGGTGGCAACAATTGCGAAATTTGCAGGCGACTACACGGACCCGAATTCAGGTTGCGGGAGGGGGGTAGACTGTTCGGGTCTGGTAAGCAATGCCTGGAACTTGGGGAGTCATTACGGAACGTGCACATTAGAGACGATTTCCACCCAACTTCCCTACTAGAAACGATTTGCAGCCAGGGGACATTATGAATCGGTGTAGCCCTACGCCACGGCACACGATAATTTTTGATAGCTTTTATAGCGTGGGTATGTATGGCTATGAGGCCACTACTTATCTTCAGTATGATAGAGTGGTCAGGATATACCGACGATTCCAAGACATCGCGAACTATCTCCCGCGCAGATACAACGATGTGTGTTCAGAAGCGTTTTTACCTTTAGTTTCCGGTAACTGAAAATACTCCAAAATAGGATTGGAGCAGTTTGAACC
>DYKW01000093.1 GCA_020722405.1 Anaerolinea thermophila | reverse complement strand
AAATAATTTTCACCACCAGACATGAAAATCTATTTTCAGATCAGATACTTTTTATGCGCATGGTTAAATAGGGTAGGCGAGGGCACTGCCCTCGCCTACCCCGATTTAGAAAGACATCCGACTCACCTTGCAAGCGCCATACATGATAAAATCATACCCATGAAAAGATGGCAATTTTGGCTCGGTTTAATCATCAGCGCCGTGTTCCTTTACCTGGCGCTGCGCGGCCTGCATTTGAAAGAGGTATGGCATGACATCCAACAGGCACATTACTGGTGGTTGCTGCCTGGGATAACGGTATACTTTTTCGGCGTGTGGGTGCGTGCCTGGCGCTGGCACTATCTGATTGCGCCGGTGAAGCATGTGCCCACCAAGACCATGTTCCCTATCGTGGCGATTGGCTACATGGGCAACAACATTTACCCGGCACGTGCTGGTGAAGTGCTGCGTGCCGTAGTGCTCAAACGGCGGGAGGCCGTACCCATTTCGGCCTCGCTGGCAACCATCATCGTAGAGCGCATCTTCGATGGCGTGGTGATGCTGGCTTTTGTGTTTCTCAACCTGCCTAAACTGGCGACCTTTCAGGGACAATCCGGCTTTGTGGGCAATATCCAAACGCTGGCTGCCTGGGGGGCAGGCATTTTCATCCTGGCGCTGGCCATCTTCTTGTGGGCTGCGATGTACCCTCGCCCGGCCATGCGCATTGGGTTATGGCTGGTATACCACCTTACTCCCGCCGCCTGGCATAACCGCATCATTGCCATGATGAACAAATTTTTGGATGGGCTGGCCTCGTTGCGTTCGCCCTGGCACGCGCTCATGGTGTTCTTCACCTCAGTGCTCATCTGGCTGTTGGAGACCGGCAAATACTGGTTTGTGATGTATGCCTTTCCCTTCCGGGTGGATTTCTTCACCCTGATGCTGATGAACGGGATTGTCAACCTGGCAACCACCCTGCCCTCGGCGCCCGGCTACGTTGGCACGTTTGATGCGCCCGGTATCGCGGTGCTCAAAGCCGCAGGTGTGGCCGGGCCGGTGGCCGCAGCCTACACCTTGGTGCTACACGTGGCCTTATGGGTACCCATCACTGCATTGGGCGCGTTTTACCTGCTGCGTGAGGGGCTGGGCAGCGAATGGCAACAAGTGGAAGCCTGATGGCCCCAATGACAACAACCCGACAAACATGCAACTTCCTGAAAAACGAACCATTGCGATTATTGGCGCCGGCGTTACCGGCATGAGTGCAGCCTGGGACCTGGTGCGCGCTGGGCATGAGGTCACCATTTACGAAGCCGGACAAGCCGTTGGCGGCCTGGCGGGCGGCTTTCGCGAAGCGCGTTGGGAGTGGTCGGTGGAAAAGTTTTACCACCACTGGTTCCAATCCGATGCCCATTTGCTTGATCTGCTGGACGAACTGGGGTTACGGGCGCATGTCATCTTCCCGCGTCCTTACACGGTGATTTATCACCGCGAAAAGTGGTACCCCTTCGATTCCATTCTGCACGCTCTGCTCTTCCCTGGCCTGGGTTGGGGGCTGGATAAGATGCGCTTTGGATTGGTCGGGCTTTACCTGCGGCTGACTAAAAACTGGCAGGCTTTGGAAGCCTCTACGGCGCACGAGTGGATACGCCGTTGGGCCGGACGCCGGGTGTATGAAACCATGTGGGAGCCGATGCTGGAGGGCAAGTTCGGCCCGTATTATCAGGATGTCAACATGGCCTGGTTCTGGGCGCGGCTGCACGCCCGCACCACCCGTCTGGGTACCTACCGCGGCGGGTTCCAGCAATTTTTGGATGATTTTGCAGATCGACTGCGCACCCAGGGCGTTCGCATTCACCTGCAAACACCGGTAACCCGAATCGAACCCGGGGAGAACGGCCCGACCTTATGGGTGGCCGGGGAACCCCAAAGGTTCGATCAGGCTTTGAGTACCGTCTCCCCGGCACTGATGACGAAACTGGCCCCCTCCTTGTCGAGCCGTTACCTTCAGGGGTTACGCGACCTCAAAAGTCTGGGGGCGGTTGTGTTGGTTCTATCCATCAAGCACCAACTTTCAGAGCAAGGATACTACTGGTTCAATATCCCCAAATCGGCCGGCTTTCCCTTCCTGGCCCTGGTAGAACACACCAACTTCGTCTCGCCAGAGCACTTCGACGGTGAACACATCTTGTACTGTGGCGATTACCTGCCGCCTGACCATGAGTACTTCCGTCTGAGTGCCGATGAGTTATTGGCGCGTTTCATCCCGGCTATCCAACGCATTAATCCGCACTTTTCCGCCGATTGGATCAACCAAACCTGGCTGTTCCGCGAGGTTTACGCTCAGCCTGTACCCTTCGTCAACCATAGCCGCAATATTCCGGCGCTGAAGACACCCCTGCCCGGCCTGTACTTTGCCAGCATGAGCCATGTATACCCCTGGGACCGCGGGACGAACTTTGCGGTCGAATTGGGGCGACGCGTGGCGCGCCTCATGCAAGATAAAACGTCCTAAAAAATGGGTAGGTGAAGGTGATGCCTTTGCTACCCGCCCCCCTCCTTGAGTGCCATGAACCGCCTTTTGATTATAGACGATAATCCGGACGACCGCTTTTTAGTGATTCGCTATTTGCGCAGAGAGTTTGGTGAGCACCTGGAAGCGGATGAAGTCAACAATATGGCGCAATTCGAAGCCGCACTGGACAACTTCAACTATGATTTGGTGATCACAGACTATCATTTGCGTTGGACAGATGGCTTGCAGGTGTTGCACCATATCAAGGAACGTTACTCCGATTGCCCTGTCATTATGTTCACCGGAACCGGCAACGAAGAAATCGTCGTGCAGGCGCTCAAGGCCGGACTGGACGATTACCTCCTCAAATCTCCCAAAAACTATGCTCAACTCCCCGTGGCTGCTCGCATCGCCTTGCACAGTGCAGCACAGCAGCGTTCCTTGAGAGAATTAGAGCAGCGTTGTGCCCATCTGGTGGCGGAAGTGCCAATTGGCCTGCTACGCATGAAAGAAGATGGCACTTTTTTGAATGTCAACCCGGCATTGGTGGAAATGTTGCATTATCCAGATGCCGAAACGCTGAAACAAACGCCAGTTCATACGCTTTACGTTGACGTCACAGATAGTAACGCCCCCTGGATGCACATGGCAGAAGGCGATGTCTTGACCTTTACGGCACGAATGCGTTGCTACGATAAACGATTCATCTGGGCGGAGACTTCACTGCGCTGCGTGTTGGATGCCGATGATGAACGGGTGTTTGATGGCAGTGTACGTGATATCACCGCCCAACAAGAACGCGCTCATTATTTGAGCAGTTTGGCACAGATTACGCGCCTCGCGTTGCAGGAGTCTGATCGCCATAAAGTGCTGACCGTCGTTGCAGAGAATCTACAGGCCCTTTTCGCTGCGGATAGTTGTTACATTACCGAGTGGGATGAAGACACCCAAAGGGTTTTGCCGGCCACCGCCTCCGGGCTCGAAGATATACATGCCTATCTGATACTTGAAGGAATGCCGGCAGAAGGTACGCTAACAGCCTCGGTACGTCGAGAGAAGCGCGTTCTCTCTGTGCCAGATCCTTTCAACTCGCCGTATATTCTCCCTGAAATTGCCCAAAAATTTCCTATGGTGCGCTCGGTATTGGCATTGCCCCTCTCTGCCCATGGAAAATTCTATGGGATGATTGGCATCGGGTTCCACACACCGCATTCGTTTAGTGAAAAAGAAATATCCCTGGCCTCTGATTTGAGCGCCTATATCTCGCTGGTTTTCGTTACCTCGGTGCTGTTGCAGGAAACTCGTCAGCATCTTTCCGAATTGGATGCGGTACACAAGGCCTCCCTTCAATTGACGGACTCGCTGGATCAACACGCCGTTTTAGAGACCATCTTGCTGCAAATCTACAATTTACTCAATATCAATAACGGCCATATTTTCCTCTTCGATGGCAAACAACTGACCTTTGGTATCGCCATGATGAATGGCAACATCTCCACCAGGCCAATAGCCCAGCCACGCGAAAATGGCGCTACCATGCAGACGGCGCTTAGTGGCAAGCCTCTAATCATCGATTCTACGCGAGAGCACGAACTATATGCCAATTATATGCCTGACTTCGACGGCGCATTGGCCTGCTTCCCGTTGCGCGCCGGCGGTCAGGTACGCGGGGTGCTCAATGTGGCCTATGAGCAACCACATCATTTCTTAGCGCATGAAATCCGCATGTTGGAATTGTTGGCCGATCAAGCCGCGATCGCCATTCAAAATGCCAGGCTGTATGACGACGTACAGCGTTCTTTGCAACGTTTGCAATCGTTACGCACCATTGATAACACCATCACGGTCAGCATGGATATTTCCATCACGCTGGGCGTTGTTTTGGAACAAATCTTGCGTCAACTGGGCGTAGACGCGGCGGCATTAGCGCTATTTCAACCGGCTACTACTTCGTTACAATACATGATGGTACGCGGCCGGCTCTCTGAGAGTGTATTTCCAAAACACACCATACGTTTAGGAAATAATCTGTGTGGTCAGGTAGCCCTACGTCGTAAACCTCTTATCGTAGAGGATTTCAATCCCGAAAGCAATGAACTCACCCTTTCGGAGATTGATACGCCCCCGAAAATTTACGTTGGCTTGCCATTGGTTGCAAAAGGGAACCTTCAAGGTGTTCTAGAAACCTATTTTTTCGATGCTTTCCATCCAAATGACGACTGGCTATCGTTTGCCAATACACTGACCACGCAAACCGCCATTGCCATCGAGAACGCGCAATTATTCGAAAGCCTACAACACTCCAATTTTGAATTGGAATTAGCCTATGACCAAACACTAGAAGGCTGGGCGCGGACGATGGAATGGCGCGGGACAGAGCCGCCCGGTCACATATCCAGAATCGTTGAATTGTGTTTGACCTTTGCCCGGCGCGTGATACAGGATGAAAAACATCTTGTGGATATCCGCCGCGGCACATTATTACACGATGTGGGCAAATTGGCCATTCCAGATGAGATTTTGCTCAAGCCCGGCCCCTTGACCGATGCGGAATGGGAGATTATGCGTCAGCACCCGGTCTATGCGCGCGAGTTGCTTTACCCCATCCATTTCTTGCGCAGAGCACTCGTTATCCCGTATGCTCATCATGAGCACTGGGATGGCAGCGGCTATCCGCGTGGCCTTAGTGGGGAACGCATTCCACTGGAAGCGCGCATTTTTGCATTGGTCGATGTGTGGGATGCATTGACTTCCGAGCGCCCTTATCGCCCTGCCTGGCCACCCGAAAAAGTCATAGAATACATTCAGGAACAAGCCGGTAAATTATTCGACCCCAATTTGACGCCCATTTTCCTGGACGTGCTGCGTACACGTCCGGTGCACTTCTAAAAGAGTAACATGGATCTCGCATCTTTTCGGGCGTTGTGCTCGTCCACAGGGCAAACTGTGCTGGCCGAGGTGCAGCGTCTTTCACCGCGCGAGATGGATTTTTTATCTCACTTTCAGCATCTGGCGCATCGCTATCCTCCAGAAATCGCACGTGCCGCCCTGGAGACAGCCACCCTGCGTAACCAGGCGGTGGAAAAATTTCCCCAACAGGCGGCCCGGTGGTACTTCACTCGTGAAGCATTGGAGCAGGCCAGTCCATCGGTAGTTTCCGCCTGGCGGGCGCGGCGCTTTGCGAACTACGATTTTTTGCTGGATGTGGGTTGCTCCATTGGGAGCGATACTTTTGCCCTGGCACAGGTGGCGACTACCCTGGGGATAGATATCGACCCTTTGCGGTTAGCCATGGGACGGGAGAACCTCGAAAGCACCGGCCTATGGGGGCGGGCACAACTTCTGCAGGCCGATGTACGTTACCCTCTCCCCTTGGGAGCCTTGCCTCCCCAGAGTGGAGCGTTTTTCGATCCGGCACGCCGTCATGGACAGCAGCGTATTTTTTCGGTGGCAGATTATCAGCCGCCCCTGGATATCGTACTCAACTGGTTGCCGCATTTCACAGGCTTGGCGGTCAAGGTCTCACCGGGCGTGAACTTGAACGAAATCGCGGCTTATAACTGTGAGGTCGAATTCATTTCTTTGCATGGGAATCTAAAAGAAGCCTGCCTGTGGTTTGGGGATTGCCGGCACAGCGACCGGCAGGCGACCTTGCTCCCTGGAGAACACACCCTGACAGCGGATGCCTCTGCCGAAAATGGCGCTGCGCGCCTGGGAGAGCCAGGTACCTTCATTTACGAGCCTGACCCGGCCGTGCTGCGCGCCGGTTTGGTGCGCACCCTGGCTGCCCGTCTGGACGCCTGGCAACTCGACGAGCAGATCGCTTATTTGTGTAACGATACCCGCCGTGAAACACCTTACGCCCGCTGCTGGCAGGTGGAAGACTGGATGCCTTTTCAAATGAAGCGCTTACGGGCTTACCTGAGAGCCCGTAAGGTAGGGCAAGTGACGGTAAAAAAACGCGGCTCGGCGTTAACCCCGGCGGAGGTGCAACGTGCCTTGAAACTGAAAGGCGACCGCCGGCGGGTGATTTTCCTCACCCAATTACGCGGCCGCCCCATTGTGATCATTGCTTCGCCTTGAGTTATGCCTCTCGAAAGAGCGGCAAATGTGCCAGCGCAATGACGTTTTTCCATTCGGCCGGGTCATCGCCCTCGGTGCAGATAGCAGCCTTCGCCACCACCTGAGCGTTGGCACGCTCCATCAGTGTCTTCATGCCATTCAACGTCGAGCCGGTGCTAATGACATCATCTACCAGAACCACGTGCTTGCCATCGAGTAATTCGCGGTCTTTTTCATCCAGGTATAGGGTTTGGGGGTGCCCGGTGGTGATCGAGTGTGTTTCCGCGGAGATGGCTTCGCCCATGTAGGGCTTGTACTGTTTGCGCAGCACGACGTATGGCTTGTGGGTGGCTATCGATAGCGCGTAAATCAGGGGAACGCTTTTGGTTTCTGCGGTGACCAGTACATCATAGGCCATGGTTTCCAATTTCTTTGCCAGTTCTTCAGCACTAACTTCGGTTAATTCGGTGTCTCCTAAAATATTGAGCACGGCGATGCGTAAGTTTGGGGCAACTTCGAACAACGGCAAATCTCGCCGGATGTTGCCGATGGTAATCGTGTAAGTGTCACGGGACATGTTTTTTCTCCTAAGGGTTGAAGATGGTTTACTGCCGCCAGGCATTATATCATCGCTCTGACTCACAGAAAACTCGCAGATACAGCGAATTAGGGCTGATCTGAAAATAGATTTTCATGTCTGGTGGTGAAAATTATTTTTCATGGCGA
>DYKW01000092.1 GCA_020722405.1 Anaerolinea thermophila | reverse complement strand
CTACATGCCACTGTATTGATTGGCAAAAGTGCGGAGTTGTTTTTGGACAAGTCCTGAGAGGCTCCATCAAGAAGGGTTTTTGGGGCTATTTGGCGTAATCTACGGCCCGTGTTTCGCGAATCACGGTCACTTTAATTTGACCGGGATATTGCATCTTCTCTTCGATTTCCTTGGCAATCTCGCGGGCCAGGATAGTGGAAGCGGCATCATCCACTTCCTCGGGACGGACGAAGATACGAATTTCCCGACCTGCCTGCAGGGCGTAGCATTCCTCTACCCCTTTGTGGGCGTTTGCCACTTCTTCCAGGGCACGTACGCGTTTGATGTACTGCTCCAGGCTTTCTCGGCGGGCGCCAGGGCGTGCGCCGGAGATGGCATCGGCCGCTTCGACAATCACGGCTTCTACCGACTGTTGTTCTGTTTCATGGTGATGCGAGGCAACCGCGTTGACTACGAGCGGGTGAACGCCGTAGCGTTTGATAAACTCCGCACCAATACTGGCATGGGTGCCTTCCACGTTGTGATCCATAGCCTTGCCGATGTCGTGTAGGAAGGCGGCTGTTTTGGCGATCGTCACGTTGGCGCCCAATTCCGATGCGATGATGGTAGCCAGTTTTGCGGTCTCTACGGCGTGGTCGAGTTGATTTTGCCCGTAGGAGGTGCGGAATTTCAGGCGCCCCATCATTTTGGTGATGGCCGGATGCAGACCGGTAATACCGGCATCATAAGCGGCTTGTTCACCGGCTTCATCGATGATTTTTTCCACGGCTTGTTCTTCTTTGTCTAACACTTTTTCGATGTAGGCCGGGTGGATACGTCCATCTAGTACCAGTTTTCCCAGCGCACGGCGGGCAACTTCGCGGCGTACCGGATCGAAACTTGAAATTGTGACGGATTCCGGCGTGTCATCTACAATGACATCTACGCCGGCGGCTTGCTCAAAGGCTTTGATGTTGCGGCCATTGCGCCCGATGATGCGGCCTTTCATGTCGTCGGAAGGTAACTCCACAGAACTGGTGGTCACTTCGTTGACGTGCTCAGATGCCACACGTTGAATGGCCTCTGCGATCAGTTTACGAGCCCGTTTTTCGCCTTCATCGCGGGCTTCTGTCTCTATTTGACGGATGATGCGCGCCATATCTTCCCGCACGTCTCCCTCAACTTTTTCTAACAGTACCTGACGGGCTTCATCAACGGTCATTTGAGCGATGCGCTGTAGTTCTTCTTCTTGTGCTTCTTCGGCCTTTTTGAGTTGGTTTAAGCGCTTGTCCAGGCTGCTTTGGCGACGGTTGAGGTTTTCCAGTTGCTGCTCCAGACGTTCAGCACGGTTTTCCAATTCATCGCGGCGACGTTGTAAGCGTTCATCGAATTTTTCCAGCTCTACGCGGCGGCGCTCGATCTCTTTTTCCGCTTGCTCGCGCATTGCCAGGATTTCTTCTTGGGCTTTTATATGCAGTGCGTGGGCTTCGGCTTTTGCCTTTTGTAAAACACCGCCGGCCTCGCTTTGTTCACGCTTTGATTCTTCCTGGGATTTGTATTGTCGGAGGTAGTAGCCAATGGCCGCTCCGGCGACCAGAGATAAAAGTGCAATCAGTAGGGTAGTAATAAAGGGGTTCATGGTAGGGTGTCCTCGTCAAGCGGGTCATTTTCAATGGGATGGGGAATATCGTTCCACAAACGTTGTACTGCATCCTTTACGATAGGATAGGGGAAACCTCGGCGCATCAGATATGCGCCAAGGTTACGGCGGAATGCTGGCCAAGGAAGATTGGCATAGCGTGTCAGCCGTTGTTGTCCGGCGCGATAGGCCAGTTCTTCTTCGTGTGGCTTGACATCGGCCAGCGTTTCTTCGATAATTTTTGCACCGATGCCGTGTTGTCGCAATTCCTGCCGTAGTAGGGCAATGCCGCGTGGCCGAAAGTCGGAGCGGTTTTCTACCCACATGCGGGCAAAGGTGGCATCATTCAGCAGCCCGCTACGCTCCAGACGTTCTAAAACAGCCTCGATATTTTCCTGTGGTGTTTGGTGCTTTTCAAGGTTTTGGATGATTTCCTGCCGAGTATGGGGCCGGCTTTCCAACAACCGCAATGCGCGTTGATAGGCGATTTCAATGCTGTCTTTGGCTTGCAATGCCGCAATTTTTTCGGTGCTCAATTCGTCCCCCACACGCAGCCAGGCCGCTACGATGCGACTTAACCCGAAGGCGAATTCACCATCCAGGTAGACATTGACGCGGTTGGGGTTGCGCTTTTGGAGGCGGAGAGCAGTAATTTTCATGTGTCTGTAAATACAAAAAGCCGTAGCCTCTATCTCGGGCAACGGCTGCACGATGACTGGTAGGGAGTTTATTTGGTTTCCAGGTATGTGGAGAGAGACCGGTATCAGAAGGGATTACCGGCGCTTTCAAAGAAACCTTTTGTCCATAGACTTCCCACTATCTCCACTAGAAAACCTGATTTGTGGGAAGAAAATTTTTAGGAATCAGAACCCGCATACCCCGCGGAAGTCGTCAAGACATCTTCCGTCACTGGAAACAGAAAACCTGAGTTGTACCGGGAAAAACACAAAGCATCAGATAAAAATGTGTCGTAGTCAACAGGAGCACTGCCGAGATGCCGAGAACGCAGTGTCTTTATCTTTGGTTACACATCAGACAAACATGCTTGAAAAAACACCCAGACATGTCCGGAAATGTCGTGCCCGTTTATCCTCAGGCCAGGAATACACTACCAATGGTTCGTGCAGCGTGCTACCCTGAGCGTAAATGCAGAGGGTAGTATGAAAGTCATACGTTTTTAGGAATCTTATAAACCTTTATAAGAGTTTACATGATTAAGTTAAAAGTGGCAAGGGTAAAATAATAACTGCGCAATGAACCATCCCAAGATACGGTGTGGTTGGATAAGGGGGAGGTAACTTTTGGGGCGCTTTGCGCCCGCGCGCCCCCTGGAAGGGCGTTTGGGAAAATTTTTGGGGGCGGGGTACCTTTGAGGGTGTTTTCATCTGTCCGTATGAAGATTTTTCGGGACAAAGGAATGTCTAAAATATGCCTTTTATCAGATGGGTAAAGCGTTACTTTTGGCAATCTTCGGTGTACAATAAACATGGAATCGGTTTCCCTAAACAATCTCGCTCGAGATTGATATTCTCTTGTATGTGGAGGACACCATGAGCCGTATAACCCGTGAAGATGCTCTGGAATATCACCGTATGGGCGGTAAACCAGGCAAAATTTCTGTTGTGCCGACTAAGCCATTGCTGACGCAGCGCGATTTAGGCTTGGCTTATACCCCTGGGGTAGCCTTCCCTGTGTTGGATATCGCCGAGGACCCCAACCTGGCTTACGATTTTACCGCCAAAGGGAATTTGGTGGCTGTTGTATCCAATGGGACGGCTATTTTGGGGTTAGGCGATCGGGGGGCACTGGCGGCGAAGCCGGTGATGGAGGGCAAGGGGGTGTTGTTCAAAAAATTTGCCGATGTGGATGTATTCGATATCGAAGTCAACAGTCATGACCCAGATGAAATTATCAAAGTTGTGGCTGCCATTGCTCCGACTTTTGGCGGCATCAATTTGGAAGACATCAAGGCGCCGGAGTGTTTCTATATCGAAGAAACGCTCAAAGAGATGTTAGATATTCCCGTCTTTCACGATGACCAGCACGGCACGGCGATTATTTCTAACGCCGGATTGCTTAATGCCTTGGAATTGGTTGGCAAGCGCATTGAAGATATCCGGATGGTGATCAATGGTGCCGGTGCAGCCGCGATTTCCTGCACGAACCTGGCGATTAAGTTGGGAGTGCGCCGGGAAAACGTGTTGATGGTTGATTCGCGCGGCGTTATTCATACTGGCCGCACCGACTTGAATAAGTATAAGGCCATGTTTGCGCAAGATACCGATGCTCGTACATTGGCGGATGCTATCCGTGGCGCAGACGTGTTCCTTGGGCTTTCGGTAGCCGACGTCTTGACCCCGGAAATGGTCAAGACTATGGCTGAACGCCCGATCATCTTTGCGATGGCCAATCCGGATCCGGAAATTCGCTATGATGTAGCCAAGGAAGCCCGCCCGGATTGCATTATGGCAACCGGCCGCTCCGATTTTCCCAATCAGGTCAACAACGTATTGGGTTTCCCCTTCATCTTCCGTGGCGCATTGGACGTGCGTGCTCGTGCCATCAACGATGAAATGAAACTGGCTGCTACACGTGCGCTGGCTGCACTCACGAAGGAAGATGTGCCGGATAGTGTGTTGCGTGCTTATGGCCTGGAAAGTCTGAAATTCGGGGAAGACTATATCATCCCGAAGCCATTTGATTCGCGTGTTTTGCTGTGGGAGTCCCCTGCGGTAGCGCAAGCCGCCATGGAGACGGGGGTAGCCCGCATTACCATTGATATTGAGGAATATCGCGAACGCCTGAAGATGCGCCTGGGTAAAGGGGAACAGGTGCGCTCCTTCATTGTCAATAAGGCTAAAACCACGGCCCCGAACAAACGATTGGTCTTTGCTGAAGGAGAAACGCCGAAAATTATCCGGGCTGCGGCACACGTGGCTGAGGAGAAAATTGCCGATCCCATCCTGGTTGGTAATCCTGAAATCATTCGGGAACACATCGAACGTTTGGGTTTGAACTTTTCGCCGGAAATTGTTTATCCGCCTACCTTTGAGCGGCTGGATGCCTATGTAGACGCTTATCACGCCGCGCGTTGGCGCAAAGGGTTGACGCTGGTTGCTGCCCGTAAATGGGTGCTTGAACCCAATGTGTTTGGTCCCTTAATGGTTAAGATGGGCGATGCAGATGCTTTCGTTTCTGGCTTGACCTACGAATATCCAGATGTTATCCGTCCGGCATTGGAAATTCACCATACCCGCGAAGGTGTCAAACGGGCTGCCGGGGTGTACATCATGATTGTGAATGATCGGGTGTACCTGTTTACGGATGCAACCGTCAATATTGACCCCAGTGCTGAAGATCTGGCCGAGATTGCCTGCCTGGCCGCAAACTTTGCCAAACAGTTGGAATTAGAGCCCCGCGTGGCCATGTTATCGTTCTCCAACTTTGGTAGCACGCCACACCCGCTATCGGATAAGGTGCGCAAGGCCGTGGAATTGGTAAAGGCCAAGTGCCCCGACCTGGTAATAGATGGCGAGATGCAGGCCGATACCGCGGTAGTTCCTGAATTGGTAGAAGAACGTTTCCCCTTTAGCGCCGTGAAAGATGCCAATGTGCTGGTCTTCCCATCACTCGAATCGGCCAATATCGCTTACAAACTACTGGCTCGCCTGGGCAATGCCCAAACCATTGGCCCGATTTTGTTGGGTGTTGGTGCGCCGGTGCATGTGTTGCAAGCCGGTGACGATGTGCGCGATATTGTCAATATCGCCGCCGTCGCCGTGATGGATGCTGCAACCCGCTAAATTTTTTGCATGGCCCTGTAAAGCACCTCACTCCGCGCAGTGAGGTGCTTTTTTATGTTTGCATAGTGTCTTATCAAATTTTGGGGGTAGCCCAAAAACCTTGAAGCCTCAACGCAAAGCCGCGAAGACGCAAAGGTTCTCTGGGTGTCCGCTGGTTTTGGTACACTTGGCTTTGGGAATTTGTCCACAGATGTCGCAGATGACGCAGATTGTTGAAAGTGTTGACGCAAAGCCGCCAAGCCGCGAAGGTAAGGGACAGGTGTCAGCCTTCAGCAAGGCATCAAACTACCCAACTACCCAACTACCCACGCTACCCAAAAATCGGGTACAATCAATCCCACTTGGTGCATTGGTTGTTGAAGGAGGTTCTCTTGCCTAAAAAACGCATCTTGTTCGTCTGCCTGGGAAACATCATCCGCAGTCCACTAGCCGAAAATATGTTCCGTCACCTGGCGCAGCAGGCTGGGGTCGGACACCACTACGAAGTAGACTCGGCCGGCATCGGCGCCTGGCATGTTGGTGAACCGCCGGACCCTCGCATGGTGCGGGTTGCGGCAAAACATGGCTTGCATTATGGTGGCCGGGCACGGCAGTTCACTTTGCGCGATTTCGATAATTTTGATTTGATTATTGCCATGGACCTCGATAACCGGGCCGCCCTCATGAATAAAGCACGCTGTGCTGAGCATGAGAAGAAAATTCACCTTTTGCGTGAATTCGATTCTGTCGGAGAGGCAGATGTGTCCGTTCCAGACCCATACTATGGCGGTCAGGATGGCTTCGAAGAAGTGTATACCATCGTGGAACGCGCTTGTCGTGGACTTTTAGAAGCCTTGGAACAAGAACCGGTGGATGAGCATTTGTTGTCATGATTTCCAAAACAGTGCAAACGTGGCTAATTGAAAATGGGTATGGGAAAGTGGTCTCCCAGCAGTCTGCCACTGGGGGCTGTATCAACAATGGGCTGCATTTGCGCACTAGTGAGGGGATGCGTTTCTTTCTAAAGGTTAATCCCTCTGCTCCGCAAGAAATGTTCCTGCGTGAAGCAGAAGGGTTACGTGTGTTATCGCTTCCCGGTGGCCCGCGGGTGCCGCAGGTGTTTCTGGTTGGACAGGATTTCCTCCTGTTGGAAGATTTGCAGCCCAACCCTACCTTGCGTGATGATTTTTGGCCCACGTTAGGACGTACGCTGGCGCACTTGCACAGTCTGACCTTCCCGAAATTTGGCTTTGCGCACGATAATTTCATCGGCAGCACTCCTCAGCCTAACCCGTGGACGGAGGACGGCTACCAGTTCTTCGCGCAGCACCGTCTGATATTCCAGGCCGGCCTGGCGCACCGTCACGGTTTGTTGTCCGAGGCTGATATGCGTGCCGTTGAACGGGTTGCTCAACGATTACCTGAATTGATTCCACCGCAACCGGCCTCCCTGATTCACGGAGATTTGTGGCGCGGTAATGTCATTGCCGATAAAGATGGAAGACCTGCGTTGATTGACCCGGCTGCGCACTATGGTTGGGCCGAAGCCGAACTGGGCATGATGACTTTGTTTGGCGGCTTCCCTAATGATTGTTATGCCGCCTATGCCGAAATTCGTCCCTATCCAGCGGGATTGAGGGAGCGAATTCCAATTTACAACCTGTACCATTTGTTGAATCACGTTAACTTGTTTGGTGGTAGTTACCTTTCTCAGGTACGGGTAATCTTAAAACGTTTTTCCTGAAACGAAATTTTTAGAAAACTTGTTCGTTCTATTGGCTTGTAGAGTGCTATAATCCAGTCAACGGTATCTTTTCAGAAAGCGGGGGAGGTGACTGTCACCTTTGTCCCCAAGATATCGAGAAGTCGCCATGAAAAATAATTTTCACCACCAGACATGAAAATCTATTTTC
>DYKW01000091.1 GCA_020722405.1 Anaerolinea thermophila | reverse complement strand
CGATTACACAATCGGTCAAAATCCGTGAAATCAGTGGCAAAGGGTTTTAGATTTTGAATTGCTGCTTGTATTCTCGTAAGATTGGTGTACAATTGAAATAGCCCGCACGGGCATAAGTTACTATTTCCCTTTTCTCAACAACATTCCTGTAGGAGGAACAAACAATGAGTGAACAACAATTTACCCCTGAAATCACCAGCGATGACAAGTTATGGGCAGCCCTGGGATACCCCATTGTCATTATTGCCTTAATCGTCCTGTTCATGGAGGACAAAAAGGCACGTCCTTTCATTAAGTATCACGCCGTGCAATCGCTGGCTTTCAATATTGTGTTAGGGGTTGTCGGCATCATCCTGAGCACCGTGACCCTCGGCATCGGCGCCATCTGCGTACCGCTGCTGTGGTTTATCACCCTCTGGCCGGCCTACGAAGCCTACCAGGGGCACTATCAGGAGCTACCCATCCTGACAAATTTCATCAAAAACCAAGGTTGGGTCTAAAATCCCAAGGTTGCGACAAAGTGGCACAGGCTAAACCTGTGTCATTTTGTTCAATGTCACCAGAGGTGGTAGTGGGCGATGGCATGATGACCCACACGGCGGGGAATAATGACAGATCTCTGCACCATCCCCCGCTAAAGGCAGTATAATTTACTCATGGAAACCCAATCACCAATTTCTCCAGAGGAAGAGCACACCTGGGCAATGTTGGCACACTTGAGTGTGCTGCTCAACCTGATCAGTGGCTTTTTCGGCATCATCGTTGCGTTGGCGATTTACGCCATATACCGCGAACGTTCACGCTACGTCGCCTTTCAGGCTTTCCAGGCCTTCTTGTATCAGTTGGTCTTTTGGGGCGGCGGCACGTTGCTCGTGGCGATAATCTGGTTCATCACCGGCCTGTTGAGTGCTATTCTGATTGGCATGCTGCTGCTTCCGATTGCCTGCTTATTGTCTCTTCTTCCGTTGGGAGTGATGGGCTACGGTATCATGGCCGGTCTAAAAGCCAATCAGGGCGAAGACTTTCGCTATTGGCTGGTTGGGGACTGGGTAGAATCTCTGGGAGCTGTCTAACCCTGGGGTGCGCAACCACCTGAAAGTCGAGTTTGTTTCCCTCGGGGGGACCGTTTTCCACAATTGCATCACCCAAACCAACGGGGAGAGAGCCGTCTTCCGGACACCGAAGGGGCAAGTCTACCTTGTGTAGATGAAACTCTCAGGTAAAAGGACCCGTTGGGATGCGTTCTCTGAAAAGCGGCCATTGGGCCCACCCAAGGAGCAAATCCCCGGCAGGGATGAAACTCACCGGTCGATGACAGGGACACATGTGGATTGCGCATGTGTCCTTTTTTGATGCTAACATATCCTTTCCATCTCAACATTTTAGGAGGTTTTCCGTCATGAAGGTTCCAAGCGATTTGAAATACACGAAGAACGATGAATGGGTCAAGGTCGAAGGCGATGTCGCCATCGTGGGTATTACCGACTACGCCCAAGAGCAACTTTCCGATGTGGTTTTCGTGGAAATTTTGCTCAGCGCAGGGGATGAGGCTTCACAGGGTGAGAGTTGCGCCACGGTGGAATCGGTCAAAGCGGCGGCCGATGTGTACCTGCCCGTCAGCGGCACGGTAACCGAAACCAACGAAGACCTGCCCGATAACCCCGAAATGGTCAACAGTGACCCGTATGGTGAGGCCTGGATGGTAAAACTGACCCTGAGCGACCCAGCCGAACTTGACGGCCTGATGGACGCGGCCGCTTACGAGGCATACTGCCAGGAACGCGAGCACTAAAAGACGGTGGAGGGTGGACGGTGGAGGGTGGAGGGTGTTGACTATCGAACCACTGAACTATCCGATTACCTGACCATCGTGTAGGGGTGAAAAGCCTTTCGCTCCTACGCACGCTGTATCGCGAATGTCCTATTCTCAGGAGACCCTATGTTTTTTCCTCACACGCCTCACGATAGGGAGGAAATGTTGCGCGCTACCGGCGTCAACAGCATCGAAGATTTCTTCACTGTGGTGCCCGCAGCGCAACGTTTTCCTCGCCTGAACTTGCCACAGGCTATGTCCGAGATGGATGCCGCGCAGGAGTTGCGGCACATTGCGGAAGCCAATGAGACAACGCGCGAGTTTGCCTGTTTTCTAGGGGCCGGTGCTTATAACCACTACACACCGGCAGTGGTGGATAGCATTTTGCGCCGCGGCGAGTTTTACACCGCTTATACCCCCTACCAACCAGAAGTTTCTCAAGGAACGTTGCAGGCCATTTTCGAGTATCAGAGCATGATCTGCGCGCTGACCGGCATGGAAGTGAGCAACGCTTCGCATTACGATGGGGCGACTGCCGTGGCGGAGGCCATCAGCATGGCTTATGCCCAATTTCGCGGCAAACGCACCAAGATGGTACTCTCCCCGGCGCTGCACCCCCATTACCGCACCACCGCACACACCTACACCCAGGGCAGTGAAGTGACCATTAACGGCGATGATAGCGCACCTGCTGCCGGGCCGGAGGCCTTGCTGTCCTACGTGGATGAGCATACCGCCCTGGTGATGGTGCAGTACCCGGATTTCTTTGGCCGGGTGTATGATCTCAGCGCCCTGGCAGAGGCCACCCATGAGGCCGGCGCCCTTTTTGGGGTGGCTGTCAACCCGCTGGCGTTGGGGCTGCTCACGCCGCCCGGAGAATTCGGCGCCGACATCGTAGTTGGCGAAGGACAGCCACTGGGGATTCCGCTTTCCTTTGGCGGCCCCTACCTGGGCATTTTCGCTACCCGCAAAGAATACGTACGCAAGATGGCCGGACGCCTGGTTGGGCAAACGGTAGATACCCGCGGGCAACGTGGTTTTGTGCTCACGTTGACGGCTCGCGAGCAACACATCCGCCGCGAGAGGGCCACTTCCAATATCTGCTCGAACCAGGGGCTGATGATGCTGGCTGTTACGGTGTATCTGAGTGCGCTAGGCAAACACGGCTTGAAACAAGTGGCAACGCTCAATTACCACAAAGCGCATTATGCCGCCAGCCGCATTGCTGCGCTGCCCGGCTTTTCTCTATGGCAACCGAAAACGCCTTTCTTCAATGAATTTACGGTGCAATGCCCCGTTTCGGTGGCAGAAATCAACGCTCACTTGTTGGAGCATGGCATTCTGGGCGGCTATGATGTTGCACAGGACTATCCGGCTTTGCAAAACCACATGCTGCTGGCCGTCACCGAGATGAACAGACGCGAGGAAATCGACCTTTTGGTGGATGTCCTCGCCGAATTTGCGCAGGAGGATTCCCATGAGTGAGCCACTGCTGAATGAACTTTCGCAGGTGGGGCGTCAGGGTGTACGCTACCCGGCCCCCGATGTCCCCCTGGCCGACTTGCCTGACGGTTTGACGCGCCACGACCTGCCTCTGCCGGAGGTTTCTGAAATCGACGTGGTACGGCACTTCACGCGCCTGTCGCAGTTGAATCATAGCATCGATACCGGCTTCTATCCGCTGGGGTCTTGCACGATGAAGTACAACCCCAAAATCAATGAGGAGACCGCCCGCCTGCCGGGTTTCCTGTGGGTACATCCCTTGCAGCCCGTCGAAACCGTCCAGGGCAGTCTGGCGCTGATGTACCATCTGCAAGAATCCATCAAGGAAATCGGCGGGTTTGCGGCGGTGACCTTGCAACCGGCGGCCGGCGCGCACGGCGAATTGACCGGCGTACTCATCATGCGCGCCTACCACGCTGCCAACGGGCACACCGAGCGTAAGAAAATCTTGATTCCCGATTCAGCACACGGCACAAACCCGGCTTCATCGGCAATGGCCGGTCTGCAGGTTGTACAATTGCCCTCGGATGCGCGCGGCAACATAGACCTGGCCGCACTGGAAGCCGAATGCGACGATACCCTGCTGGGGCTGATGCTCACCAACCCGAACACGCTCGGGCTGTTCGATGAGCATCTGGAGGACATCGTCCGCCTGGTGCATGACGCCGGTGGGCTGATGTATGGTGATGGTGCCAACATGAACGCGCTGTTGGGCATTGCCCGCCCCGGCGACCTGGGCATCGACGTGATGCACTTCAACCTGCACAAGACCTTCTCCACCCCACACGGTGGCGGCGGCCCCGGCTCTGGGCCGGTAGCGGTGAGCGCGGCGTTGGCCGATTTCTTGCCCGCCCCCATTGTGGACATCATCGAGCCAGGGGACGAGGAGTTACCACCCCTGTATGGCTTCGTAACCCCCAAGCACAGCATCGGACGCGTCAAGGCGTTCCACGGGCACTTTGGTATATTCGTGCGCGCCTACACCTACATCTTGATGCACGGTGCCGAAGGGCTACGCCAGGTAGCCGAAAATGCGGTCTTGAACGCCAACTACTTGATGGCCAAACTCAAGGGCACGTATCCCGTACCTTACGAGCGTCCCTGCATGCACGAATTTGTGGCGGAGGGCCAAGTGGAGGGTGCGCCTGATGTTCGAGCATTGGATATTGCCAAGCGCCTGTTGGACTACGGCATCCACCCGCCGACCAACTACTTCCCCTTGATTGTGCATGAAGCGCTGATGATTGAGCCCACCGAAACCGAAAGCAAACAAATGCTAGATGGGTTCGTCGTCGCGCTGGAGCAAATCGCCGCAGAAGCGCGCACCAATCCCGAAGTACTGCACACCGCACCGCACAACACCCCGGTCGGCCGCCTGGATGAGGTCAAGGCCGCCAAAGAACTGATATTGACATGGGAATAACGTTCCCCTCCTGCCCGGGGCGGCTGAATGCACCGGCCGCCCCGGCAGATTTTTAGGGGGTGGGTAGTCGGATAGTCAGGTAGTCTCATAGTCGGGTGGTCAGATAGTCTGATACCTGAAAGCTGTTCGCTGAATACTGAGGTCTGTTGCCTGTTGCCTGACGACCGAAGGCTGAATGCAGAATGCAAAACGCAAAATGCAAAATGCTGTCACCTGCCTTTGCGCCTTGGCGACTAAGTCCCCAGAATGGGGATTGCGTTAAGTTTTCAACGCGAAGCCACAGAGTCGCAAAGAAGATGACGTTTTCGCGCCAAAATCGGCAGGTATCCGGAAAACCTTTGCGCCTTGGCGACTAAGTCCCCAGAATGGGGATTGCGTTAAGTTTTCAACGCGAAGACGCAGAGTCGCAAAGAAAATTATGTTTTCTGTAATCGTCAGAGGCAGGATGAACAAAGTGGACTGTCATTGCGAGGGCGATAGCCCGAGGCAATCCCCTAGTTTCAAGTGAAAGATTGCTTCGCTCCGCAAGTTCGCTCACTCTGCTCGCTACGCGCGCAATACCAGGTGTTCATGGTTTCTTTGACGATTACACAATCGGTCAGAATCCGTGAAATCAGTGGCAAAGGATTTTAGATTTGGAATTGCTGCCGAAAATTCGAGAAAACACGCTACAACAAACCACCGGTGGTAAAATACCACTCCCTTTCGTTATTGTGCTCACTCTAATAACGCACACTTCCCCAAAAACCGTAAAACCGTAAAACACAGTCCATTGTGGGTTGAATTTCTCCAAACACCATCTAGGGAACAACCATGAACACCGACAAACAAATCTTGTTCACTTCCCCCAGCCCCAAGGTTCAAGTACATCTACCGGACGGCCGTGCTATCGAAGGGCCGCGCGGCACGCCCATCGGTGATTTTCTCGCCCTGGTGGACGACCCCAGCGCCCCCACAGTAGGGGCGATCGTCAACGGTGAACTGCGTGAATTGACCTATCCGGTGACCATCGAAGCCCACGTCACCCCTGTCACCATGGCTACCGCCGATGGTATGCACATCTACCGCCGTTCGCTCACCTTTTTGTTGGAGGCCGCCTTCGAGGAACGCTACCCAGACCAGAAGCTGAGCATTGATCACTCTGTGACTTCCGGCGGATACTTTTGTCAGGTGGAAGGCCGCCCTCCATTTAACCAGGAAGAATTGGACGCTCTGGAAGCACACATGCGTACATTGGTGGAGGCCAACCAGCCCATCCGCCGCGAGCACGATGTGCCCATCGAACAGGCTAGCGCGTATTTTCAAGAAAAAGGGCATCACGACAAGGTGCGCCTGCTCGAACACCGGCAAAAGCAGACCCTTTCCATCTACCGTTTGGGGGAGCACGGGGACTATCACTTCGGCTACATGGTGCCTTCCACCGGTTACTTGAAATGGTTTGCCCTCACGGCCATCGACGATGGCTTTGTTTTGCGCTTTCCACGACGACATCATCCCACCGAATTGTTGCCCCTGCCCAAATTTCCTAAATTGCTCTCTGCCTTTCGTTTGTACGGCGACTGGTTGGAGCGCCTGGGCATTTCGGACGTTGGCTCGTTGAATGCAGCGATACAAAGCGGGCATATCAACGAGATTATCATGGTCAGTGAGGCACTCCATGATCGCCGCATTGCCGAAATCGCCGCGCAAATCGCCGCCCGTCGGGATAAGGTGCGCTTCATTTTGATTGCCGGTCCTTCTTCCAGCGGCAAAACCACCTTCTCGCGCCGTCTGACCATTCAGCTCCTGGCGCATGGCATTTCGCCCTTCCCGTTGGAGATGGATAATTACTTCGTAGACCGCGAAGCCACACCACACGATGAAAACGGCAACCTTGATTTTGAATCCTTCGATGCCCTTGATCATGTCCAACTAGAACATGACTTGCAGCGCTTAGGCGCCGAAGAATGTGTGCAACTGCCGCGCTACAATTTTCACACCGGCAAACAGGAACCAGGGGAAGAAGTACAACTCACCTCCGACCAGATGGTCATTCTGGAGGGCATTCACGGCCTGAACCCGCGGCTGGGTGAGCACATCCCCGCCGAGCAAACCTTCCGCATTTATGTCTCGGCGCTGACGCAACTCAACCTTGACCGGCACAATCGCATTTCTACCACCGATACGCGCCTGATTCGCCGCATCGTGCGCGATGCCCGCGAGCGTGGTTACACGGCCGAAGACACCATCAACCGCTGGGAATCGGTACACCGCGGGGAGAAACGCTACATCTTTCCGCATCAGGAAAACGCAGACGTGATGTTCAACTCGGCGCTGGTCTTCGAACTCGCGGCGCTCAAACCGCTGGCCGAACCGCTCCTACGGCAAGTGCCATACAAATCTCCAACGCACATCGAGGCCAAACGTCTGCTGTCCTTGCTCGAATGGTTCCGTCCAATGCCAGCCGATAGCATTCCGGAAGACTCCATTCTCAGAGAATTTTTAGGCGGCTCCAACCTACAACATTTCACCATCTGGCGCCATGCCTGACAAGAGCACGGTGGACGATGCCACAATCGGGTAGTTAGTTGGTTAGGTAGTTGG
>DYKW01000090.1 GCA_020722405.1 Anaerolinea thermophila | reverse complement strand
GAGACTGTTATCGCGCAGGGGAAAAAACCACAAACCGCTCTGAAAGCATATTTAGACAAACCGTAAAAAATTGACACAATAATTTCCGGTCTACTTGTAACTTTTTGTACAAACCGGCATCCAAAGAATAAACCAACCACGCCAAAAGAGGATGAGAAATGAATTTACACAAAAAGATGCTGTATATTATCTCAAATGCCGATGATTACTTACAATTTTTCGTCGGTTTCATCTTATTGGTCATCGCAGCCGTACTCACTTGGCAAACACTGATTGCCATTCCGGGGATGTTCTCAGTAGATTACTATCTTGATGACACTTTAATCGTCATTCACGATGTCATGCTCATCATGATTATCTTAGAACTTCTGTGGACTATCATCACCTACTTGCGCGAACACACCATTCCATTGGAGCCTTTTCTCTTCGTCGGCATTATCAGCAGTATCCGCAAAATGCTCTTGATTGGCGCACAAATGTCACTGCATGAAGATATTGAACGCCTTGAAGCCGCGAAGTTTCAGCTCAATGAGTTGGCCGTACATGGCGGGCTAATCTTTATAATGATCGTCAGTTTGGTACTCATCCGTTGGAGCAAGACCTGGGCATTACGGGACGAAATCAGCGTTGATAAATACGATAAACTGGCAAAAGAAACCGGCCAAGATACCATTTGAGAACTCTTGTCAACCGTTGTGGACGCAGGAGCCCAACCAAAAAAGCCGGATATTCCCGGCCTGCAATCACCAGGCGCAAACGGCAGGTCTCAGAGATGGCCGCCGGTGCACAGGGAGAAAGCCCGGCCTGGGCAGCCATGTCTTCCGAGAGCAACACCGCACTGGGGGTAGTCAACAGCGTAGAAAATATCTCTAGCGAAGGTTGCTTGCCCCTAAAGTAAGCGCGAAATGGCGCTTTGGCCAGCGGATCTAGCCCCAGCAAGGTGAAGAAACCCGTCCTAAATTCAGGGCTAGTTAACGGCAAGTGCGAACGGTCGCCATGGCGACCCGTTCGCACTAATGCGCCTCGGTGCGCAAGCGCACTATAGGTCTTCGGGGACACCCTCGGGGTCACTGCCGATGATTTGGTGCGTGGCCTTCCCGACGACCGCATCGATACTCAAATCGAAAGCGCGGCTTACGCTGGCGTTGGCGATGTCGATGCCAGCCATCTCCGCAACCCCCAGGGCAATGCCCAGCACCATCAACCCCACTTGCCAGGGGTGTCGCACAAAGGCACGCAACGAGCGTATCAATCCAGCATCTTGCGGTAAACGCGGTGGTTTTTGTACTCCTCACCACCCACGTTTTTCAGGTCATGGCGCATTTGCACCGCGGTTTCGGCTACTTGCGTCAGGTCGGCGTGCCGGAAGTGGAAGCCTTTCGATTTGATGGTTTTCTCCATCTCGACATAAAGCAAAGCGTTGCCACCACGGCCTTGGTATTCCGGCAAGATACCGGCACCATTGAGCGCAATCCAATCGGTACGTTTCAAGGTGAGCAACAAATCGGCAATATGCCAGGGGTACAGGTGCCCATTGGCCCGCTGCATGGCCGGAGAAACATCCGAGAAGCCAAATAAAAAACCGACCGGCTCGTTTTGGTGGGCAATCACCTTGATGAGACGCGGGTCGGCGATCAACAGGATGTTATCGAGCACAAATTTGATTTCGCGCGCCGTCAGCGGCACGTATTCCCAGTTGTCGACAAAGGATTGGTTGTATGTACGACCGATGCGGTCGGCCCAGGCGCGTAACTGCCGTTTGTTTTCGAAGGTAACCACCTCCAGGTTGCTGCGTTTGCGGGCGCGTTCTGCAATGCGATAAATGCGCGGGTCGAGGGAATATTTATCGGCACTCAGATAGCAGGAGACAAAATCCACCTCCTTTTCGAAGCCCAGCGATTCCACCAAATGCCGGTAGTAAGGAAAGTTGTAATTCATCATGTTCATCATCTGGCGGTGCTGGTAGCCTTCTATCACAATGCCGTAGCCATCCAAGGGGCCAAACCCCTTGGGGCCAACGACCGCATTCAACCCGCGTTGGCGCGCCCACTCGAAGACGCGTTCGAACAGGGCTGTGGCCACCTCCAAATCTTCGATACAATCAAAAAGGTAGAAAGAAGCCTGATGCGTGCCATGATACTCGTTGAAGTGGCGGTTTTCCAGAGCCGCGATACGCCCAACCACCTCTCCATCCCGCTCTGCCAGAAAGAAATCGGCATCCGAATGCTCGTAAAAAGGGTGCTTCTGCTTGTTGAGCATCAAGGCGATGTCGGTGCGAAAGGGTGGTACCCAACTGGGCTGTCCAGCATACAAGTGGTAGTGAAAATCCACAAAACGCCGTACCTGCCTTTCGTCGTTCGTATCGATTTGGGTGACGGTAAGGGACATGATCTTTCTCCTCTCAAAAATGAAGATTTCAAACTGTCTGCAACTGACCGTGCGCCAAACGCAGCACATGGTCGGTACGGGCAGCAACGTCCAGGCTGTGCGTAACCAACAGCAGGGTGCGGTGGTGCTGGTGCGTCAGACGCAACAACAAAGCAAGTACCTGCGCCCCACTGTCTTCATCATAAATTGCCGGTAAGTTCATCGGCTAAAATAAGCGGCGGGGCGTGCACCAGGGCCCGGGCCAGGGCTACACGTTGCTGCTCACCACCGGAAAGTTTATCCAGGAAAGTGTCCCAACGGTCGTCCAGCCCAACTTTGGTCAACAGGGCTAACGCCCGAGAACGCGCCTGCGTTCTGGAAAGACCGTTCGACGCTAACGGCACTCTTGCCACTGCCGCTCTTGCCAAAATAACGGTGGTTTCCCCGTCAGCAAACCTGGCCTGCGCGTCCTGCAGCACCACGCGGCGTTTTTCCACTTCCAGATAGGTTTTTGTCAGGTTTTCGATACGTACAAAATGTTCGTTCATGTTGGGCTAAATGATGCCCCCTTTGGCGTATTTTGTCAACGGTCAATTTTTGCATGCGCTTCGTGAAGATGTTCTTTCGCTGCGCCCGAATGAAAAACCTTAACACAAAGACGCTAAAGCGCGAAGATTTTTCTACAAGAATCTCACCATGAAGACTCAAGGGCTCGAAGGAGTAAGTTCGAAGGCTTTGTGCTCTGGTGACTTCATGGTAAAAAACGCCGAGAGGCCCCAGGCTATCGAGAAGGCACTTCCGAAAAGTGTAAAAAGTCACTTTCGCAGGGTATTGACATGATGGTAAAAAGATGCTATTCTTAAACCGGTTTCATTAAACCGGTTTAAATCACACAACACAACCATTTCTCATGAAGAAAAACGTCACCATTCGAGATGTCGCCCGTCAGGCCGGGGTTTCTCCCGGCACGGCTTCACGTGCCCTCAACAACAACCCCCTAGTCAATGAGGGCACCCGTCAACAAGTGTTGCAGACCGCCAAAGCCCTGAATTACCAGCCCAACATCCTGGCGCGCCGCCTTTCGCTTGGGCGCACACTGACCATCGGTATCCTAGCGCCTTTCTTTACCCGCCCGGCCTTTGTCGCCCGTTTGCAAGGTATCGTTGAGGCCTTGCAAAATACATCCTACGACCTGCTGATTCACAATATCAACAACCCCGAAAGCCGATCTCAAGTCTTTGACGAAATGCTACGCAGTCGGCGTATAGACGGGGCCATCATCATCAGCCTGCCGCTGGATAATGAGACACGCGCCATACTAAGGGAAATCAAAATTCCGGTAGTATTAATCGATGTCCCATCTTGTCAAGACCTCGAACTCAGCCAAGTGGTCGTGGATGATGTCACCGGCGGCGCACAGGCCACCCGTCACTTGATTGTGCTGGGACACAAACGTATCGCCTTTTTAGGAGACCGCAGCGATCCTCGTTTTGAATTTACTTCCAGCAAACACCGTTACCTTGGCTACCAACAGGCATTAGCAGAGGCAGGGATTCCACTCAACCCTCACTATGTGAGCGAATGCGATATCAACCGCACAGCCGCCCGTGAGGCAAGTATCGAATTGCTTTCGCAACCCCAACCGCCAACGGCCTTTTTCGCAGCCAGCGACACCCAAGCATTGGGCGTCCTGGAAGCCGCACGACAATTACACCTGGATGTACCCGGAGACCTTTCGGTCATTGGGTACGACGACCTGGAAATCGCCGATCATATCCAATTGACCACCGTACACCAACAATTGATAACTTCCGGGCAACGCGGCGCGCACCAATTACTCCGGCATTTGCGTGATGAGTCTGCACCAATCATCAAAGAAACGCTGGCTACCAGTGTCTTGGTGCGTAACACTACCGCACCCCCAAACAATAATCCTTCGTCGTGACTGAAAACAAAAACCGCCATCTCACCTGGTCGTCTAACACTGCCAGACCAACCTGAGGAGGTGATGCCCGTCTAACATTTACTTATCTATTCCACCCAATGGGCTGCATGAGGCTGTCATGCAAAACGTGTGTGAACAGTTTGTCCGTTAACCATTTCTCTGTAATAAGAAAGGAAAACAAGATGAATCGCAACAAAACGCTTTGGGTAGTGCTCAGCGCATTGCTGATCTTTGCCTTTGTGTTGAGTGCTTGTAAACCTGCCCCTACGCCAACCCCTGAAACCGGCGGTGAGACCACCGGTGGGGAAACGACCGGTGGGGAAACCACTGGCGGCGAGACGACCACGCCGTCCGGCAGTTTCTACGAGCGAGCGTTGGCCGGTGAATTCAAAGGCACGGTCGTGACCATGACCGGCCCCTTCACCGACGAAGACGCCGTCAAATTCAACAACTCCGTCAAGGACTTCGAAGAAAAGACCGGCATCGACATTCAGTACGAAGGCTCCAAGGAATTCGAAGCCACTATCTCCGTGCGCGTGGAAGCCGGGGACGCCCCCGACATCGTGGACTTCCCGCAGCCCGGCCTGCTGGGTACCTTCGTCAAGCAGGGCAAGGTCGTCAACGTCCTGGACTTCTTGAGCGAAGACTACCTCAAGCAACAGTACAACCAGTCCTGGCTCGATATGGCTACCATGGACGGCCCTAATGGCCTCGTTATGGCCGGCGTTTGGCACCGCTTCAATGCCAAGTCCCTGGTCTGGTACCCCAAAAAGGCCTTCGAAGCCGCCGGATACCAGATTCCAACCACCTGGAATGAACTGATAGCCCTCACCCAGCAGATCGCCGATGACGGTGACACCGCCTGGTGTGTCGGCATCGAGTCCGGCGCAGCCACAGGCTGGCCCGCCACCGACTGGATGGAAGACATCATGCTGCGCACCACCACCCCTGAAAACTACGACAAATGGGTGGCCGGTACCCTACCCTTCGCCTCCCCCGAAGTCAAGAACGCTGCCGAAACCGTGGCATCCGTCTGGTTCAATGACGCTTACGTCTACGGCGGACGCAACGCCATCGTCACCACCTTCTTCGGTGACGCCCCCACCCCCATGTTCCAGGATCCGCCCAAGTGCTGGCTCCATCGTCAGGGTAACTTCATCACCTCCTTCTTCCCCGAAGGCGTGAAGGCCGGTGAAGACTACGACTTCTTCTACCTGCCCCCCATTGACGAACAGTACGGCAAGCCTTGGTTGGTGGCCGGCGACATCATGGCCATGTTCAACGACCGCCCCGAAGTGCGCGCCGTCATGGAATTCTTCACCAAGGGTGAATCCGTCAAGAACTGGTTGGCCGCCGGCGGCGCTTTGGGCGCACAAACAGATGTCCAACTCGACTGGTACGGCGACCCCATCGAACGCAAGATCGCCGAACTCGTCCAAGACGCCACCACCCTCCGCTTCGATGCATCTGACCTGATGCCCGGCGAAGTCGGCGCCGGCTCCTTCTGGAAGGCCATGACCGACTGGGTCTCCGGCGCTGTTGACCTCGATACCGCACTCGCCGAAATCGACGCCTCCTGGCCCGGCAAGGCCGCCGGTGGGGAAACCACTGGCGGCGAGACGACCACGCCGTCCGGCAGTTTCTACGAGCGAGCGTTGGCCGGTGAATTCAAAGGCACGGTCGTGACCATGACCGGCCCCTTCACCGACGAAGACGCCGTCAAATTCAACAACTCCGTCAAGGACTTCGAAGAAAAGACCGGCATCGACATTCAGTACGAAGGCTCCAAGGAATTCGAAGCCACTATCTCCGTGCGCGTGGAAGCCGGGGACGCCCCCGACATCGTGGACTTCCCGCAGCCCGGCCTGCTGGGTACCTTCGTCAAGCAGGGCAAGGTCGTCAACGTCCTGGACTTCTTGAGCGAAGACTACCTCAAGCAACAGTACAACCAGTCCTGGCTCGATATGGCTACCATGGACGGCCCTAATGGCCTCGTTATGGCCGGCGTTTGGCACCGCTTCAATGCCAAGTCCCTGGTCTGGTACCCCAAAAAGGCCTTCGAAGCCGCCGGATACCAGATTCCAACCACCTGGAATGAACTGATAGCCCTCACCCAGCAGATCGCCGATGACGGTGACACCGCCTGGTGTGTCGGCATCGAGTCCGGCGCAGCCACAGGCTGGCCCGCCACCGACTGGATGGAAGACATCATGCTGCGCACCACCACCCCTGAAAACTACGACAAATGGGTGGCCGGTACCCTACCCTTCGCCTCCCCCGAAGTCAAGAACGCTGCCGAAACCGTGGCATCCGTCTGGTTCAATGACGCTTACGTCTACGGCGGACGCAACGCCATCGTCACCACCTTCTTCGGTGACGCCCCCACCCCCATGTTCCAGGATCCGCCCAAGTGCTGGCTCCATCGTCAGGGTAACTTCATCACCTCCTTCTTCCCCGAAGGCGTGAAGGCCGGTGAAGACTACGACTTCTTCTACCTGCCCCCCATTGACGAACAGTACGGCAAGCCTTGGTTGGTGGCCGGCGACATCATGGCCATGTTCAACGACCGCCCCGAAGTGCGCGCCGTCATGGAATTCTTCACCAAGGGTGAATCCGTCAAGAACTGGTTGGCCGCCGGCGGCGCTTTGGGCGCACAAACAGATGTCCAACTCGACTGGTACGGCGACCCCATCGAACGCAAGATCGCCGAACTCGTCCAAGACGCCACCACCCTCCGCTTCGATGCATCTGACCTGATGCCCGGCGAAGTCGGCGCCGGCTCCTTCTGGAAGGCCATGACCGACTGGGTCTCCGGCGCTGTTGACCTCGATACCGCACTCGCCGAAATCGACGCCTCCTGGCCCAAATAGCACATTGCATCACCTGTTGGGGCGTTTTACGCAACGCCCCAACACCTGCGTTGTTTCCCCAAACGGCAGGTAATCTTTGGGGAAACAGGACGTATCTTCTTGAATGTTTGGGGCAACCCCAAAACCTTAACGCAGAGACGCA
>DYKW01000089.1 GCA_020722405.1 Anaerolinea thermophila | reverse complement strand
GCGAGAAATCTGATCTGAAAATAGATTTTCATGTCTGGTGGTGAAAATTATTTTTTTCATGGCGACTTCTCATTCTCCGTGTAAGAATACTCCGTACACTATGACCTTTTCTCGAAGACAATTCCTACAACTTGGCATGTTGGGGCTGGGCAGTCTGGCATTGCGTCCGTTGCGCCGGTTGCTTTCCCTGCCGGACTTTCCCGCCTATGAGCGCTTGGGACGGGTTGCGACCGGACGAGTAGAAGTCAAAATGCGCCCCGATCACGAGAGCGAAACCGTCGGCGTGTTGTACGATGATGCGGTTGTTCCCTGGGTGCATGAAGTCGTCGGCTACCGTCCTGGGCGCAATAACCAGCGCTACGTGGAAACCCCCGATGGCTATGTCTGGGCTGCCGATCTGCAACCGGTGCGTGTCCTGGTCAATGAACCACTCAAGGAACTGCCTCAGTCCGGCGAGGTGCGCGGCATGTGGGTGGAAGTCAGTATGCCGTATGTGGATGCCGTGCTCGCCAATCCCCCGGCGCGTTCCCCGTGGATTAAGTTCCGCACAGAAAGCGGATTGCCAATCCGCCTGTACTACAGTCAAGTTTTATGGGTGGACGACTTACGAGTAGCAGACGATGGGCAGGTGTTATACCGCATCAACGAGCGCTACGGCAACCCCGGCGATATCTTTTGGGCTGATGCGCGTGCCTTCCGTCCCCTCACCCCTGAGGAGTGCAGCCCCATCCACCCCGAAGCCGAGAACAAGCGCATTATCGTGGATGTCACCTACGACCGGCAATTTCTTTCTTGTTACGAGGGCAATACGGAGGTTTATTTCTGCCGCATCTCCAGCGGACGCGCGGAAGGCTCTACCCCCATTACGCCCCCGTACAGCGATGGCTTCCCCATTTGGCGCAAGTTGTTCTCCGTCCACATGGCAGGGGGCACCAATGCCGATGGTTGGGATTTGCCCGGTATTGCCTGGACTTTGCTTTTTGTGGGCGAAGGTGTCTCCATTCACTCCACCTTTTGGCACAACAACTTTGGCGAGCCGATGTCCCATGGTTGCGTCAATGCAGCCCCCGAAGATGCGCACTGGATATTTCGCTGGACACAACCGGCTGTAGATTTCTCCTCCGGCGACCGCACTATCGTGGGCAGTGGCAGCACATTAGTGAAGGTCATTCGCGCCTGATGCTGTCACCTTGCGCATTCTGCGTGCATCTAACCCAACATTGATACAAAAATTCTCATCGGAGCAAACAATATGGATTTTTCGAACCTCACCATAGGGCTGGCTTTTTTGGCCGGTTTGGCATCTTTTCTTTCTCCCTGCGTTTTTTCACTTGTGCCGGCTTATATCGGCTATCTGGGCGGGCGCTCGGCGGCTTCGGCGCAAAGCAACGAGGAACCCGACCGTTGGACAACCTTTTCACATGGCCTGGCTTTTGTGTTGGGCTTCAGTGTCGTGTTCATTATCCTGGGTGTGGCGGCTTCGGCGTTAGGGGCAGCCCTGTATGACATCCGCTTGTGGTTAGCGCGCATTGGTGGTGCCGTGGTCATCATCTTCGGGTTGCACATGACCGGTATTTTCCGCATTCCCTTCCTGGAGTACGACTTGCGCCCCCAAAGTACCCCCGACCGTCGCATGGGATACCTTTCTTCGGCGCTGATGGGCGTGTTCTTTTCGGCCGGCTGGTCCCCTTGTGTCGGGCCGGTACTGGGTGCCATCCTGACGCTTTCGCTTTCGGGAGGGTCCATCGGCCAGGGCGCCGCCCTGCTAATCGCCTACTCTGTCGGGTTGGCTATTCCCTTCCTGATTGCCGCGTTGGGCATTGGTTGGGTGACTGTCATCTTACGCAAATATAGCAAGGTGATGCGCTACTCGGAGATCGTGATGGGCGTCTTGCTCATCATTGTCGGCGGTATGTTGATGTTCGGCATTTTTGAGTATTTTGCTCGCTTTGGGTTCTTTGTAGATTTTGGACTATAAACCATGAAACGATATCTGCCCTGGGGTTTGATTCTGGGCGGCTTTCTGTCCGGAATTGTGCTCGGGACACTGGTATTGATGTTCTCTTCCAGGGGGAACGCGGCAACCCCTCGGGGGGGACGCGTCTCCCCCTACGTGGGCGCGGCTTCCCCTGATTTTCGTTTGCCCACCCTAAAAGGTGAGACCGTCACCCTTTCGGAATTCCGCGGCCGTCCGGTGGTCATCAATTGGGAAGCGTGCAGGCACGTCATGTCGGGTATATGAGTGGTGAGCAATTGGATGCTTACCTGACGCTGGTAGGATTGAACCCATGAGTGAAGTTGTTGTGCGTTTATATACACGTGAGAACTACTGTCACCTGTGCGAACAAGCCGAGGCCTGGTTGGACGAATTGCAGGCTGAAATTCCCCATACGTTGGTGCGTATGGACGTTGAGAGTGATCCGGCATTGAGTGTCCGGTATGGGTTGAAGGCTCAGTATGGCGATCTTATTCCGGTAGTGGAAATTGGCCCGTATGTGCTCTCTGCTCCCTTCGACCGGGCACGCTTGCAGATAACATTGGCTTCCGAACGCCAGCGGCTGGTGGATGTAGCACGCGCCGATGAAGCAGCCTATCAGGCGCGTGTCCAGCAGAATCGCAACCGGGTGACGCGCGGCAATCGCGTGGCTTACTGGTTTAGCCAGCACTACATGCTGGTTTTCAATGTGTTCATCGCCTTGTATGTTGGGTTGCCATTTCTGGCACCGGTTTTCATGCACGCCGGCTTGACACGCCCGGCACGCTGGATTTACACGGTCTACGGTGCAACCTGCCATCAACTGGCTTTCCGCTCGTGGTTTTTATACGGCGAGCAACCAGCCTATCCACGCCAGGCCGCCCATGTGGATGGATGGAAAACGTATGAGCAAGTTATCAACCCCAATGGGGAGGATTTGCTAAGTGCCCGCGCCTACACGGGTAACCCCAATGTCGGTTACAAAGTAGCCCTTTGCGAACGGGATGTTGGCATCTATGGCGCTATGCTGCTGTTCGGTGTATTGTTTTCGCTCAGCAAACGACGCATCCCGGCTTTGCCGTGGTATTTGTGGATATTGATTGGCATTGTGCCGATTGGTTTGGATGGTTTCAGCCAAATCATCAGCCAACTGCCTTTCGATGCCATTCAAGCCGTATTGCCTTACCGTGAGAGCACGCCCTTGCTGCGCACGTTGACCGGCTTTTTGTTTGGCTTCACAACTGCCTGGTTTGGCTATCCTATGGTTGAAGATGCCATGCGCGATACGCGAGAACTTCTGGAGAGCAAATTCCAGCGCCTGGTCAGCGCCGATTGATTTACGTATGCCACTTCACAGAAATACAAGGTTACCATATTTTACGTTTTCATCTCTGGATGAAGCCGGCGTTCCGCACGCCATTTTTACCCGCCGTGGCGGGGTCAGCCCTGCACCGTGGAATAGCCTCAACATGGGCGGCGGCCTGGGCGATGCACGTGAGCGGGTGCTGGAAAACATCCGTCGGGGGTTAGAAGCATTTGGACGCAGCCCACAGGACGTCTATGACGTATGGCAGGTACATGGACGCCATGTGGTGCGTGCCGACGCGCCGCGCAACGGTGCCGAGCACGCTCGTGCGGATGCCATCCTGAGTGACAAACCGGGATTGACGCTGATGATGCGCTTTGCCGATTGTGTGCCGATAATGCTGTACGATTCCCAAAAGCGCGTCGTCGGGCTAGTACATGCCGGTTGGCAAGGGACGGTTGCCGGGGTGGTGCCGGCGGCTATCGAACGGATGTCGGCTACCTACGGTTGCCATCCTGAAGATATTCTGGCGGGCATCGGCCCCTCTATCGGCCCCGATCACTACGAAGTCGGAGAGGATGTGGTGGCGAGGGTGCAGCAAACCTTTGGCGCACAGGCCGATAACGTGTTGCGTCGGGTCAATGGCAGCACTTATTTCGATTTGTGGCAAGCCAACCGGTTGCTGTTAGAAGCCGGTGGCGTGTATCACATCGAAATTGCGGAGTTGTGTACCGCCTGCGATTTAACACATTGGTACTCTCATCGCCAGGAACGCGGCGCGACCGGTCGTTTTGGCGCCTTTATTGCAGTAGAATAATTGAAATGCGAAATACAAAATGCAGAATGCAGAATGCAGAATGTCAAACTACCTGATTGACTATGTGACTATCTGACTACTTGACTACTTGACTATCCCATGACCATTGCAGAACGTTACGAAAAGACATTGGAGCAAATCGCACTGGCAGCGCGCCGCGCCGGTCGCCGGCCGGAGGAAGTGCAATTAGTGGTGGTGACCAAGGGGCACCCGACACAAGCCATTCAAGAAGTGGTGACCGCCGGCGCTCGCGTCCTGGGAGAAAGTTATCTGGAAGAAGCGCTTCCTAAAATACAGGCCTTGCGTGATTTGCCGATATCCTGGCACATGATTGGGCATGTGCAAAGTCGTAAAGCGCGTGCCGTGGTTGAGGCGGGATTTTCCTATCTGCACTCTCTTGACCGGCTGAAACTTGCCCACCGCTTGAGCGAGGCTGCAACCGCCCCATTGCCGGTATTACTGGAGTGCAACGTCAGCGGAGAAAGCAGTAAATTCGGTTGGGCGGCCTGGGAGGAAACCACCTGGCCGAAACTTGTGGACGAATTTGCTGCCGTGATTGCTTTGCCTGGGTTGCAAGTACAAGGACTGATGACCATGGCCCCCTATGGGGTCGAGGAAACCATCGTTCGGCAGACCTTTGAGCGCTTGCGCCGATTGAGGGATTTTCTTGCCCGTCAATTGCCTCAGGCCTCTTGGGAACAACTTTCTATGGGGATGAGCAGCGATTTCGAGATTGCCATCGAAAGCGGGGCTACGCTGGTACGAATCGGCACGGCGATTATGGGCCCCCGCGTTGCATAGGCGCTTTGTAAATAACTGCGCACGGATTTGAGAGATTATCGCCAAATGTTTGGTGATACAATTGGTGTAATCTATTTCCAAGGAGTGACATCAGCCGTGGTAATGTTTTTTGTGGGATTGATTCGTATTGTCGAGCAAGCCATTACGCTACTCATTATTATTCATGTGATTCTCTCGTACTTTCTCCATCCATATCATCCAACACGACAAGCTATTGACCGTTTGGTGGAGCCTCTGTTAGCCCCCATTCGGCAAATTCTCCCACCAATGGGAATGTTCGATTTTAGTCCATTGGTGTTGTTGATTTTAGTGCAATTCATCGGTTCTTTTATCATTCAGATTCTATTGTAAAGGAGGCAAATCATGACCCCTCAAGAACCTCGTCTGCACAACGGGCAGAAAGGGGCAGCATTGACGGTTCGGGTAGTGCCCGGTGCTGAAAGTGACGGCATTATAGCAGTGCTCAAGGACGGCACACTGAAAATTGGGCTACGAGTACACGATATGCCGGCAATCAATAAGGCTGTTATTGCTTATCTCAGTGATATTTTTGATGTACCTACTAATAATTTCGAAATTGTAGCCGGTAAAGAGGGCATAGATAAACTAATTTCGGTGTTGGATATAGATGCCCACGCCATCCAGGAACGCGTTTTTGCGCAAATCAAATAACCTGCTATCTTTTCGAAGAAGCCTTTCTTTTTTGCTGCGAAAATACAGGAAAGGAAGGCTTTTTGTTTTCGTGGGTGTTGACGTTCGCCGGCACGCCTGGTTAGGACAGAATTCCCCTTTTGCAACGCAATTCCTATTGTCAAAAGACTCTTTTTTCGCTATCCTGAAGATATCGTATCAGACTATTGGGAAAGGAAAGAATCATGTTGCAGAAGAATCTCATCCATAGCGGCCGTTGGATATTCGGCCTGTTCTTGTTGATTGCTTTGCTTGCCATACCCGCAGGGCGGCCAGCCTATGGGAGCGGCACAATTCCCACCATTGCCATTTTGAGCGTGGAAAGCGGCCAAAGCGTTACGTTACAATGCTACAACTTTCCAGCAGGGGATACATTTCAGGTTTTGATGGGTGCTTATGGCACCTTGGGGGTTAACGGTTACCCGGCCGGCCAAATTGACACGGGAACAGGTGGCAACTTCAAAGTCACCTTTGTTATCCCGGCGCAAATGAAAGATGCGGAACGTATTGCCATTCGTTTGCAGAGTCCCACCAGCGGCTACTATGCCTACAACTGGTTCTACAACAAAATGCCCAGCCCCCCAACGATAACAGTGACCCCCCTACCTACCCAGCCCGGTTTTCAACCTTTGCCCGCAGGCGTCATCCCAACCATCAGCATTACAGGGGTCAACGCCGATAAAAGCGTGACCATCCGCACGGCCAACTATCCGGCGCACGATACCTTCGACGTGCTGATGGGCGCCTACGGCACTTATGGGATCGGTGGCATCAAGGTCGGCACGTTGGATAGCGGCAGCGGTGGCGTCCTGGAAGCCACGTTTGATATCCCGGCCGCACTCAAGGGCGCACAGCGTATTGCCATCCGGCTGCAAAGCCCCAGCAGTGGCTACTATTCCTACAACTGGTTCTACAACAACACCACGCCCGCGTCCATCCAGCCCTTACCCGCAGGCGTCATCCCAACCATCAGCATTACAGGGGTCAACGCCGATAAAAGCGTGACCATCCGCACGGCCAACTATCCGGCACACGATACCTTCGACGTGTTGATGGGTACTTACGGCACTTATGGAGTTGGCGGCATCAAGGTCGGCACGTTGGATAGCGGCAGCGGTGGCGTCTTGGAAGCCACGTTTGATATCCCGGCTGCACTCAAGGGCGCACAGCGTATTGCCATCCGGCTGCAAAGCCCCAGCAGTGGTTACTACTCCTTCAACTGGTTCTACAACAATACCACGCCGTAATTGTACAACCTGCCACCCCCAAAAGCGTATATAGCAACACAAATCACCCTACCGGGCAGGATTTTTTCAAACCTGCCCGGCTTCAATGAAATAAGGAGGTTTTTTCATGTACGACGATCGTCCCGGCTGTTTAGGTGGCTTGTTGCGCCTGGCCTTGTTAACCTGGGTGTTTGATTTTTTGCAGGATAATTTCGGCTTTGGACGTGGTTGCTCATGTTCCGGCATAGGTTGCGGGTTTATCCTACTCTTTCTATTTCTCATCTTTGCCTGTAGTATCCTGAGCGGCACCGATTGGACCCGCTTGACCATGCACCTGCTACCCTGGGCATTCTAGTCGAAAAGTATTCGCGAGTTTCTCAAACACTCCCAAAACATGGTATAAAAGATGACACGTCGTATGTCATCTGTATCTGTTTACCGCAGAGCCCGCGGAAAACGTAGAGAATCTGGAAAGTCATTCACCCCCCGGCGAATGCCATCCTGCGGCACCGATC
>DYKW01000264.1 GCA_020722405.1 Anaerolinea thermophila | reverse complement strand
GGGAGTGTTCACGAAGTAGTAGAACGGTACTTGGCTTTTATGGGTATTAAATCTAATGGTTGATGCTTTTGGCTCTTTGGAAGTACCGTGATTGCGTGGCAAATGTGTGACAAAATGGCAGTTTGCCTTATAGCGAACACCAAATATGACGATGTGCCGTGCAATGCCCAATGAACCATGGTTTCTTCGCGGTACTGTCATTTGCGATTATGTTGCTGTTTTTTTAATTTTTCGCGCGTGTGTGATAATTCGCCATAAATCATCAGAAGGTTGATTCTCGCCTGCGAGCCATCTTTACGTTTGGTCATGGCTTACGTCGCCATCCAAAAGCGAACATACTCATAGTCACGTTGCCATTGTCAGCCCAGAGGCACTAATCAGATATTTACTGTACGAATCGAGTAGATTTCTGTTTTTGCTTCGTCAAGTTTGTGTTAAAACTGCGTAAGGTGAGTTAATAGTAACTATTCAGCCTGATGAAAAATCTAACACATTTCAACGGTAAATTATACAAACCTTTGGGATAATTGCGTTCAATGACACCGATCCAATTGCCAAGCCGTGAAGCCATGCGAACCGCGTATCTCGATGGAGAAGAAGCGGTTCTGAAAATATTTGATCAATTGGTAACAGTGATTCAAACCTTGGAGTCCAAATTTCAGGCGTTGGAAGATCAGAAAAACAAGGATAGTCATAACAGCAGCAAACCGCCTAGTAGCGACGGGTACAAGAAGCCCTCCCCGCATAGTCTACGTCATCGAAGTGGAAAAAAGGCGGGCGGACAAAACGGGCACAAGGGTATTCGCTTAGAACCGGTCAATCGGCCTGACTACACGGTGGTATGTCGGGTAAAGCATTGTCAAACTTGCGGCATGGAGTTGGAAAGCTTGCTTGCGGAAAAGGTGGAGAGACGTCAGGTGTTTGATTTGCCGGAAGAGGTGCGTTTGGAAGTGACCGAGCCTCAGGCGGAAATCAAGACCTGCCCGCGCTGCGGGAAGCAGAATGAAGCCGAGTTTCCGCCGGAAGTGACGCAAGAAACGCAGTATGGAGTGCGCGTGCAGGCGCAAATGGCGTACTTCAATGTATATCATTTCATTTCGGTGGAACGCACGGCGGAAGTGATCGAGGATTTGTACCGGCAACCGGTCTCGGC
>DYKW01000088.1 GCA_020722405.1 Anaerolinea thermophila | reverse complement strand
AAAATCTATTTTCAGATCAGATACCTTCGAACTTTACACTTTACACTTCACACTTTACATTTGACGTCTTAACGCGCCTATGGTAAAATTTTTCCCGTTCCGCCCCCATCGTCTAGTGGTCCAGGACGTGGCCCTCTCAAGGCCAAAACACGAGTTCGAACCTCGTTGGGGGCACCAAAAAGACCGCTCGCTGAGCGGCTTTTTTTTCCCTTGGCACTGGAGATTGTCAGGTGGTTGAGTAGTAGATGCGAAAAATTTTTCACCCGGTAGTTGGATGGTTAGCGCTCAGCCGATAGTAGCAGAGGCGGCTCCCACGCCGCCGGACAACCAATCACAGAACGCGAAAACGTGATTTTCTTTGCGCCCTGGCGACTTTGCGTTAAGGTTTTGGGGCGAAAAATTTGAAAGAAATTGGTAATTGCCTACCTGGCTTTGGAAAGTCATCCACAGATGTCGTAGATGACGCAGATTGGAGAATGAATCGGCGAAGTTTTATGTCGCCTGGATGTGTTGCAGAAAGGCGGCAACGACCTGCGGGTCAAAGGCCTTGCCACTTTGTTGTCGAATGATGGCCAAGGCTTGTTCTTCGGTCAGTGCAGGGCGGTAAGGGCGGGGTGATGTCAGCGCATACCATACGTCTATCACTGCCGCGATACGGGCCATGGGCGGAATTTCTTCTCCGCTCAGACCATTGGGGTAGCCGCTGCCGTTGTAGCGTTCATGATGATAGCGTACCACGTCTACCCCCTGACGCATGGCCTCCGAACTTGTGATGAATTCTGCGCCCACAATGGGGTGGCGACGCACTTGTTCCCACTCTTCTGGCGTCAGTGCTGCATTTTTGCGAACGTCTACCCCACTGAGAAGCAACATGCCGATGTCGTGCAAGAGCAGACCGTATTGTAAACTCTGAATTTGCTCCGGTGACATGCCAAGTTGTTTGGCCAATTTGATTCCCAAGGAGACCATTTTCAGGGTTGTGCCGGTTGTTTCGCCATTGTGTTCTTCAATCAATAAGGCAATATGCTCCAATATTTCACGTTGCGTGATGTTTAGTTTCAAACTGGCGGTTTGCGTTTGTTCGAATAGGCGGATATGTTCGATGCTCAATGCAGTTTGCTGGGAAATGTTTTGCAGAAACTCCTGTTCGTCAAAGGTAGGGGAAGTCAACGTGCGGTATAGAATTACCATAATTCCCCGAGTCTGCCCTTTGGCGATTAATGGAATGAATTGGGCTTGTTGAATGCCTTCCTGACGGTGCCATTCTGGCGGGTGGAAAATCGTTTGCAATTCTTGCGTGTTGCCGATAGTGTTGATTTGTTGTCCTAGCAAGACATCTTGTATGCGGGGAGAGGTTGTGTTTAATTGCGGGAGGTTGCCATAAGTGCGTGTAGCGCCATCCAGCGTGGTACAGGGCAGACGCTGGTTGAAGTATTCTGATAGAAAAATAGCAGCCAGGTCGGCCTTCAGGTGGGCGCGAATTTGTTTAAGGATAATGTTTAGGGTGACACGCAAATCTACACTGGCAGTGACGGCGCGCTCAACCATGTGCAGTGTACGGATATGCTCCAGTTGGCGACGCAATTCGAAAAATAAACGGGTGTTTTCCAGGGCTGCGGCCAACAAATTAGCAATGACATTGAGCAGCATATCCTCGCCCGAAAGCAGATCGGGATTCTCGCCCAGAGAAAGTCTGAGCACGCCCAATACTCGTTTGCCTATGACAAGCGGTGTGTACAATGAACCGGCGCCGTCCGTATATATTTGGCGTTCATTGATGATCCGAAGATATTCTCTCGTGAAATTCAATTTTTGTGGCTTTGTATTTTCCTCTATAGGCTGCCAGAAGTATATTCGGGTGAGTTCTTGTTTTGTGACATCCAGAGACGAAATTTCGATTTCCGTAATGCTTGGGTAAAACGTGCGCAGGGCGCGGCAGACATGACCAGAAACTTCCGCCGGTTCTTCGATGCCAAACAGTTGCTGCGCCAGGTTATTGATAGCCTGCATTTGGGCCGCAAAGAGATTGCGTTTTTCGAAGAGTTGCGCGTTAGCAATAGAGATGGCTGCCTGGGCAGCAAAGGCTTCCAGGAATTCCAGGTCGTGAGGGAAAAAGGGGCGTTCTGTGCCGGTACGCACCACGGTCATCACACCGATGACCCGCTCGCCGCGGCGCAAAGGTGCCAACAGCATGGCTTCACTGTCGGATGGTGTGCCCGGGATGTGAATCCCGCCGCCAACGGCTTCGGTATCGTTGACGATGCGCGCTTGCCCGCTGGCGGCTACTTGCCCGGTAAATCCCTCTCCCATGGGGATAGCCATGGCCATCAAAGCCCCACTTGCTTCCTCCAGGACGGTGACGCAACGTAGGGTCTCCCCATTTGGCTCAATGAGGTGCAAGCGACTGCCATCAGCCTGAAAAAGCATCTTGGCGCGCTTGGCAATCGTTTCGAGTACCTGGTCGAGATCAAGAGATGTAATTGCCCTGGCGGTGGCCAATAATGCGGTTGTCTCTTCGACGCGGCGTTCCAGTGCGGCCTGGGCTTCTTTTTGAGCGGTGATATCTTGGGCAGCGCCATAAAGGCGTACAACGCGCCCCAGGGTTTCGTCCCACACCGGACGGCTGTAATCCCGAATCCAGTGCAGCGAACCATCTTTATAGCGGATGTGAAATTCGCTGGTGTCGCTTTTGCCTGCTTCGATGATGCGCTTGCGGCGTGCCAGACCGCGTTCCCGGTCTTCTTCGGGTATGATAGGAGCCCAGCCGTCCAGCATGAGCAGGTCTTGGGGGGTGTAGCCGGTCATGCGGAAGAAGGCCTCGGTAGTCCATTCAGGATGGATGTGACCATTCTCATCCACTGAGGCCGCGTAAACGAAGTCTGTAACGGTTTCGGAAATGAGACGATAACGTTCTTCACTGGTGCGCAGGGCTTCTGTGCGCTGCATTACAATTTTTTCTACATTGTGGTAACGTTGCAGGTTGCGTAGGGTGGTGGTGAGCAAGGTGCAGGCGATATCCAACACAGTGGCCGTATCATCGTCTAAGGCGATGGGGGGAATGAGACATAACATGCCATGCAATTCTCCCTCGGCCGTCAGCGGGAAGGCCAATCGGGGGGCTGCCTCTTCTGGGGGAAGCGGTACCCCCTGTACCGTCAGCCAGTCCCAGGGGGAAATGCCCATGGGCATCCTGGCCTCTATGGGGTGCTCGGGTATCCCCTTCAGCCAGCGTAGCGTTTCAGGGGTGTCTTCATCTCGAATGAACAATATGGCCAGCAAGGGTTTGCAAAGGTCATTCAGCCAGGTGATGAATTGTGCGCTTTCCTGCTCCAGTGCGCGTGAATTGCCTAGCCTCAAACTGAGACTTTGCAAGGCCTGCAGGCCGGTTTTGATAAAAGAAGATGGCATCATGGAATTATGCGTGTTCTGTCTCGCGGAAGAAAGAAAAGGCATTAAGCAATGGCTTGCCCAGGCGTGGCCCTTCGTTTTCGCTGATGAAATATTCGTATACTTTTTTGCTGTGATCGTTGCCGCGCGTACTGAGCATGGTCAGGGCACGATGAAACTCACCACGCATCTGAACATAACGCATTAAGATGATGTTATCGGCAATGTGAGAGATGCCGTGTCCGGTGAACGTTAGTTCATTGGCAAAAATGCTGCCCATTTCGTTGGTAAGGACAAGGGTGATGCCCTGGTTTTTGCACCATTGGGTAAAGGAATAGACAAAATCAAAGAAACGATGTTGTCCACGGCTTGAAGCGGCTTGCAAATCGCTAATGCTATCAATCACCACCCGTTGGGGGGCAATATCGCGGATGGCCGTTTGCATGGCATAGGCATGTTCATCTAGTTCTAGTTCTACCGGGGATGCATACAGGATGTTGAAACGGCCGCTTTCCTCTGCCTGTTGGACGTCCAGGTGGAAATTTTGGGCGATGCGACGTAGCAGATGGGGATCTTCCTGAAAAGTGATGTACAGGCCGGTATCACCAAGGGGTACGCCGTTGAGCAAAAAGTGTAATGCCGTAACGGTCTTGCCGATGCCGGGGTCGCCGGCCAACAGCGTGCTACTCCCACGCCACACGCCGCCGGGCGTGAGGAGGTCGTCGAAACCGGGAATGCCAAAGGGGACGCGTTCCGAACTGACGGTATATACTTGTGGCGTTGGGGGTGTACGGAAGCGCGGAAAGACTTGTAAACCGGCATGGGTGATTTTACAGCCATGTTCCCCGGCCTCGTAATCACTGCCGCGTAATTTGATCACCCGGATACCGCGCAAATCTCGCAATTCGTCCGGTTGGTTTTGTAGCAGGATGATGCCATCTACAATGGTGGCTTCGATGGTATTCGGAAGTGTTTCCGCCTGGTATTCGCCAACCAATAGCGTGGTGCAATTCAGCGAGGCTAAGTGGGCGGCAAGACGAAAAATGGCGCGTCGTATGACGGCTGTATCTCCGCTCAGGTCGATGAGCGAGCGAAAACTATCAATGACCAGATAGCGTGGTTGTTGCTGGAGTATCAGTTCCTCCACACGGTGGATGGCAGAGTCGCCGTTTTTTTCCAGCAGGTGTGCCCCCAGGTCTTCGAAATAGATGGCACTCCCTACCTTGCTTAAATCGAAGAAAGCGTATTGCTGCATGTATTGGAGTAGTCGGGCCTGGGGTTCTGAAACGGTAGAGATAAACAAACCGGTATCGGTGGGGGTAGCATTGTGAAATAAAAATTGCATTGCCAGGGTAGTTTTGCCGCTACCGGGGACGCCGCTAACCAGCAAAGTGCTGTTGGCGGGCAATCCGCCGTGTGTGATTTGGTCTAACCCTGGAATACCGGTGGGGATGCGAAATATTGTCATGGGGATGTTCTTTGCTTGAGCAAGCCTTGAATGGATTTTAGCAGATGGGCAGCATTGGGGGGCTTGAGAAAGAAGAGGTCGGCGCCGGCTTGCCTTGCGCGTTGTTCTGCCATCAGCCAGGTAAAGATGATGATGGGGATGTGACGGGTGGTGGGCGAATTCTTGAGAGTTTGACAAATACGAAAGCCGTCCATCTCGGGAAGTAGGATTTCGGTAATGATCAGGTCAGGAGGGGTGTTTTGGACTGCACTGACCAGTGCTTGCCCGGTTTCGAAAAAACTGATCTGATATGCCTCACCCAGGATGTGTGTTAGGGTGCGTTGCATGAAGGGATCGCGTTCGCCAATGAAAATGTGGTAAGAGGGCATGAGAGATTGTCTTTCAGGATGAGGTCTTTGCATCTGTTTAGTCAGGAAAACAACGATAAGCGTGTATTCTGAACTCGCATCTATCGACAGTGGCAGATACGGACATGCTCTCGTTTTCATCGCTCATGGCAGGCGGCTGCCCGCAACGCCCGATACAGCAATTGTACTGCATAATACGCGGTATTTTTCGTGAATCGAGTAAAATACTATGGCACATGACACCACTTCAAGTACTGAGTATTAGTGATAGCGTCTCTCAACAAGTTTACAGTTCGCAAATTCGACGTTTGTTTGGGGAGGCGGATTTAGCCATTAGTTGTGGCGATTTACCGTACTACTACGTGGAATACGTGGTCAGTGCGTTGGATGTGCCCGTTTTCTATGTGCGCGGCAACCATGCTAAAAAAGTAGAGTATGGCAATGCCGGGCAGCGCACGGCACCTGCCGGCGCAACTGACCTGCACCGCCAGGTTGTGTATTGTAAAGGGCTGTTACTGGCCGGTATCGAAGGCTCCGTGCGTTACAAGCCGGGTCCTTTTCAATACACCCAGCGGCAAATGTGGGGGTATGTCTGGCAGATGGCGCCACGCCTATTGCTCAATCGGGCTATCTACGGGCGTTATCTGGATATTTTCGTTACGCACGCGCCGCCGTGGGGCATCCACGATATGCCCGATTGGCCGCACCAGGGCATCCGCGCCTTCCGCTGGTTGATCGAAGTTTTCAAGCCGGCCTATCATTTTCACGGGCACATTCATTTGTATGGCCCCAATGTGCGTTATCGCACCCGCTTCAAAGAGACCGAAATTATCAACACTTATGGTCATCGTTATCTGTGGCTCGAAAATTTATCCATGAAGGAGATAGCGCGATGAATTATGACCATCAAGCCCGCGATGATTTCGACAAAGCGGCTCGCAAAGCCTTGTGGCGTAAGGCTATCCGTTGGTTGACCGGCCGCCCCGGGCATCTACTCTCGTATGATGAAATCCGTGCCCACTTATCGTTGCGTGGTCAGCATTCCCTGGGATTGAAAAGCGTGCCCCTGGATGACATCATCGGCAGTGTAGGGCGCTACCAGGATTTTGACCGCGAGTTTTTGCCCACCCAAACCCATACTATGGAGCGCTGGATAAGTGTGGATAAAGCCCATTATGCCGACAAAGTGTTACCGGCGGTGGATTTGATCAAGATCGGCGAGGTGTACTTTGTGCGCGATGGAAACCACCGTATTTCTGTGGCGCGTCAACGCGGGCAGACCTTCATAGATGCCTACGTTACTGAAATTGACGTGCCCGTCCCGCTCACCCCGGATACCGAACTGGACGACTTTGTCGTCGCTCAGGAGCGCGTCGATTTTTTGGAGACCACGCACCTGGATACCCTGCGCCCGGATGGCATACCGGAAACGCGCGTCCCGGGCCAGTATCCCCGTCTTTTGGAGCACATCCGTGCGCATCACTGGTTCCTGGGCACCCAACGGGGGGAGCCGGTCCCCTGGAAAGAAGCGGTTCTCTCCTGGTTTGACGACATTTACCAGCCGGTTGTGCAAACTCTGCAGGAACATGGAATTCTGGCGTCTTTTCCCGATGCCAGCCCGGCGGATTTGTACTTGTGGATTATGACGTATCAGTGGTATTTACGTCAGGCAACCCCAGATGACGCACAAGAAGCCGGCAAGCACTTGCTTTCGGATACGCCCTTGCTGCCGGTACGCCGTCTGACGCGTTTGTTGAAACAGGCGCCCTGGCTGGACGAAATGATGCGTCGCCAGGAGTACGCTGTCTTCCTGGCGCACACTCGGCTACACACCGCCTTCCCGGATGCGGATTTGCGCACTACCCTGCCCGGGGGCTACGAACGCCTTCTTGAACACATCGCCACCCATCGCTGGTATTTGGGCGAGGCACGTCAGGCTGAAGTTCCTTACGAAGAAGCGGCGCGTTCGTGGTACGAGAACGTTTATACTCCCCTGGTTCAGTTTCTGCGCGAGGAACGTTTGCCGCAGCAATTTTTGCAACATACGGAAGCCGATTTGTACTTGTGGGTGAGTGAGGGGGCTCGCCAATGGCGTCACGATTCGTCCTATCAGTTAGATAGTTAGATAGTTAGATAGTTAGGTAGTTAGGTAGTTGGGTAGTTAGGTAGTTAGGTAGTTGGGTAGTTAG
>DYKW01000087.1 GCA_020722405.1 Anaerolinea thermophila | reverse complement strand
GCTTCAGCCTGTCCTCTCGTGAGCACCCGTGCCCGGTATCCGGCGGCGTGGAAGCCGCCTCTGCTACAACTGCAAAAAGGTTTTTTCAACGCAAAGGCGCAATCCCCATGCTGGGGACTTGGCCGCCAAGATTTTTGCATTTTTCTTGCTCTTCGTGAAATGTTTCAGTGATAGATTTGCTTTGCGCCTTGGCGGCTTCGCGTTAGGCTTTTGGAGTTTTTGCAGCCCGGTGTCCGGCGGCGTGGGAGCCGCCTCCGCTCTCCCTGGGGTCTCAAGGCTTTGTGTCTTGGTGCCTTTGGTACGCCAGGTTATTGCGATGATACCCCCCGGTTGTGATACAAAAAACGCCCCTGCGTTTGCATGAGCGTTTTTTTGCTCCTCGGGCAGGACTCGAACCTGCAACCTAGCGGTTAACAGCCGCCCGCTCTGCCGATTGAGCTACCGAGGAAAGCAAGCGCCCGTGATTATACAGACAAGCCCTTTTTGTGTCAAGGTATTGTTTCGTGGATTTTTACATTCTGTTTGCGCAGCAGGAAAGTGAAGGTGGATTTTCGTTTGATTTTGATTGTATCTTCACGCCAAGCAGGAATGTTCTTCCAAGGAACATTCCTGCTTGGCTGCCTTTCCTTTGTGGCAGGTATCCTTCGAGTGTTTCAGGCTGCTGTTACCTGCATCAACCCTACGGATAGCTGTGCATAATCAGCGGCAGGTAGAGGTAGCGCAATGTAAACTCATCCGCGCCGATGTCATAGCCGCTCCCCTGGGGACGGGCGTCGCCCTCGATGTCGGTGGATACGCCGGTATCCGCGCCCTGATCAATCAGCGCTTTCGTTGGTGGCGAAAAGAAATTCCCGTGCGGCTGAGTGGCCTGACAGCGCCACCGTTGGGCGTATCGCCTGTACTCCGAAGGGGTGAAGCCAACCCATTACACCTTACTCAAACGGATACTTCAACCCGATTTCACTTCGCATCGCATCCATCAACATCATCATCGAAAGCGTATACTCATGCGAGACGACGGGGCTTTCAAGCAATCCCGCTCGAATACAGCGCATCGCTTCTTCGGTTTGATATTCGAATCCCGTCGCACGGAAAGGCTTGGAGATGGTCTTTTTCTTTTTACCTTTTTTCATCAAACGCAAGGTTGCATCGCTAGCACCCCAGAAGTTGGGATGAATGCGAATATATCCCTTATCGCCGTAAATGTAGAAATCATTCATTGCTTGGGCGAGAAAAGTGCTCGTAAATTGTGAACTGACGCCATTTTCATAGCGCAAAATAGCCGAGAACCTTTCGTCCACGCCGGTCTTGCCGAGCAGGGCATCCACTTTAAAGGACTTCGGAAATTCGCCCAGCACAAACTGCGAAACAGCCAGCGGATAGATGCCAATATCCAGCAGCGAGCCACCTGCCAAATTGGGATTGAAGAGACGGCTGTTTTTATCCCACTTGGCACGGAAGCCGAAGGTGGAGTGCAGGAATTTGATTTCACCGATCCGCCCCTCGTCCAGCCAATCGCGCACCACGCTGTAGATGGGCAAAAAGCGTGTCCAAAGCGCTTCCATCAGGAAGAGATTCTTCTCACGGGCCGTGTCGATCAACTGCTTTGCTTCGGCGGCGTTCACGGTGAACGGCTTTTCACAAAGCACAGGCTTCCCCGCCTCAAGCGCCATTAGCGTGTGCTTGAAATGTTGATGATGCAGCGAACTGACATAAACCGCGTCCACGTTCGGGTCGGTGACGAGGGCTTCGTAGTCATCATAAGCGTTCGCCACGCCATATTCTTTCGCAAAAGCCTTCGCCCGCTCTTTACTCGAACTGGCAACCGAAACGATTTTTGCATCGGGGATGGCTTCCACGCCTTTGGCAAAGGTGTGGGCAATTTTGCCGGGGGAGATGATCCCCCATTGGAAGGGGTTTGTCATGGTGTTTTCTTTTTCTTGAAGAACGCGAAACCAATCAAGCCTAGCGGTAGGGCGACATTCCCGATACAGGATAGGGGACTGCCTTGCGGCCTCGATTCGGTTGTCTCTGGGGTGGCGGGTTGCGCTTCAGGCTCGTTTTCACTTGTTTCGGCTTCGGGGGTAGAAGATTCCTGCCCGGTGGTGAGCGTGTCGAGCATCAAATCGTCAATGTACAACGTTCCGTTGAGCGTCTCTTCCCCGCCCTCAAAGCCAAATGCCAGGGCGGTCACGGCTTCGGGTTTTGCAAAGGGGGCACCGGCATTTTCCTCCCATTCTACTCGATGAAATTCATCCCAAAAAACCACGAATTCCTGCCAACTATCGCTGCCTTCTACCCTGCCTTCGTAGACGTAACTTTCGCCCTCCACAAAGAGGTCAACATGGAAGGGGGTTTCTGTCTGCGGGGCATAGGCGTAGAAAGAGATGCCTTCGGTGGCGCTCCAGTTTTGGGGCGCATCATATTCGAGATGGCAGGTTGCCCAGGCATAGGGCGTGACGGTGTAATCCATGCGCAAGGCGTTGGCGCCGCGGTGAACCACGTCGCTGACGGGGGCGCAGACCATGCTGTTGGCGGCATCGTGTTCGTCGGCATAGGGTTGCCAGCCGCTGCTGCCTGCAGGGGCAGCCCCCTCGAAGTTGTCGATCAAGCCGGATGCGGAGGTCGTAACGGGTGATTCTGCCTCAGGCTGGGATTCTGTTTCGCTGGTGGGAGCAGGCTCACCCACGGGCGGTGCGGACGTGTCCCCGGCTTGCCACCGATTGTAGGCAGCGTTCAGCACCGGAATGAAGGCGGCGGTCGCCAGTCGGCTGCCCTCTGGATTGGGGTGATCGTCGTCGCTGGGATAGGCAAGCGTATCGCCGCTGCCGCCGGTCAGGACGTCGTAAAAGTCGAAAACGGCGACGTTGGTGCCTGTGTAGCCCGCCAGCCATTCATTTTTGAGCCAATTGTTGAAGGCACGCGCATTGGCGGCGTGGGTCGGGTCGGAGAGCGGCGGGGCGGTGATGACGATGAAGAGTTTGTCGGGGCGGCTGGCGAAGTATTCGAGAATGGTGTTGTAGACGTATTTTGCGCCGCTGACGGAGAGGTCTTCGTAGTCACCGGGCGGGTCGTTGGGGCTGCCTGCGAGGTCGGAGTTCGGGAAGCAGGATTTGAACATGATGATCTGGTTTTCGCCGCCGGGGTCTGCGAGGGAACGAGTGTAGTCGGCGTTTTGCCCGCTTTCGTTGAAAAGGGCGTCCATGTAGGTGGGCGTCTGGTCGCTGGCGAACCATTCCGTCCAGTTGGGGATGTCGGTGCGGTCGCCGATACCGTTGGGGCCCCAACCGTAGTTGGTGTCACTGACGAAGTAATTGTTGTCGTCGAGCGTGCGACCGAGATCCCCGTAGCCGTCGGTAAGCCAGTTTTCTCCCGTTGAATGATGGATGAAGATCAGTTTGACGGGTTCAGGGGGCGGAGCGGTATTTTGCAGCGGTGCCGCTGCAATGAGAAAAGAAGCAATCAGAAGAAGGGTAAGCAAAGCAGTTCGTTTCACGACAGACTCCTTGTATGAAATGGTTGATAGAAACGGGTGTCCCGGACGATAATGGATGCAAGTCAGCATTCGCTGACCGCGGAGAAACAGGAACAGTTTGTTCTCCTTGACGGGCAGATTTGCCTCGGTTGCGTCTTCGAAAGTCTTCTGCACGGTCTCCCCGGAAAGAACGTCTGACCTTGCACCATGTCCCCACTCTGGCGGTTCTGCGAGGGTAGCGGCTCGCAGGGCGCAAACCGCAAGGCATGAGGATTTATAAGCCTTGTTGCCCGCCTCCGTTTCTAAAACCTCAAATGGCAGGTGTAGGCCGACATACAGGTTGGCAACGCGGATAAGGACTTTCGCTAAACTGTTCAACGACATCACAGATGGACTGTGAATGTAGCGTTCCTATCCCGAGTGGACATAAGGAAAACCGTTTCCTCATGGCGAGGGCGATTCTTCAATTTGCCGCGCAGGTCTCGAAATGTCACAACGGGAAGTTGCCCTACACAGCGCTGGTGAAAGTCCTCATGTCTTAAATGTAGAGGAATTTTCCTAAAAGTCAAGAGCGACTTATGACTTAAGCAGATGTGAACCTTACTCTTATGGTAATTTCCCCGCTATCCGGCTGCAGAATAGATTGGAGTTTAGCGAAAATTGGCAAATATCTCAATTCACAGATGGATGCACCGTGTAATTTTTTGCCCACCATTGCGTAGAGCGCTCTTTGCTCGCTTCCGGGATATCTTTGCCGCGTGTGCGCTGGTCGTAGATGGAGTTGGTGTCATCAGGTCAACCACAACTTAGCCGGTGATAGGCAACACCTCGCCGTGCTCTGCCAGGGTGTACAGCGCGTTCTGGAGTGGCTGGAAGGGGTTGGCCATGGTCTTACGCCTCTGCTACACACAACGACACTAACTGCTCCAGCCATTCGTTAAAGTGCGGACACTTCCTCCGAATCCTGTCCAACCCGATACCCTGAACAAGACGCGGCCCGTGCAGTCTTTTCTGATAACCGGGGAAATAGCGGAGAATACGTGCTGTCGGGTGGGTTTGGCTCCCCTCATCGATTTCTTCCGGGGGCAGGGAGCCGATGTTGCCTTCAAGGGTTGGTACTTTGTCCTTGTATTGGGGCAAGACCATGCCAAGTTTTGCCGGCTCCACGAGGACAAAGGTCTCGAACTCGTGTAGAACTAGAAAGGGTAGAAAATGAGAGTGCCCGATGTCGTTTTTGAACGCTCCTTCCAGGTGACGTACCCGCTCATAGGGTGTGCCGATGGGCAACGCATCCTTGCCGGGGAAATCATCCGGCAGGCCGTAGTAATCCATCATCGTCGTTACCAGGGCTGCATTGCTATCCTTCAAGAGGTTGAGGATATCTTTTCGGACCTGCCGATAGGAAACAATCCCTCCCTTGAACGTTTGCCCCGATTTCGTGCGTTTGGTCCGCGCTAGGGTGGGCATCAGTAGGATTTCACACCTTTGCCACAAATAAGGGGACAACGCGTCACGGACAAAGGTCTCCTCAGTCTGCCCCTCGACGTACACGAGCACTCTTTTCATCGCGCCGGACGCCCTCCGAGCAGATTTTTCTCCCACAAATCACCCAGCCCATAGTCATCCAGCCACGAGGCCATCTCTTCCTCACTGACATGACGGAAAACCGACTTTCCTTGTAGCCGGTTAACGACCAGAATATCTTCGGGTTCGAATTGATTGACCAGCGTGACGGACTGGGTGGCCAGGATGACCTGGGTGTGTGGCGCGACACTGCGTGCCATATCGGCCAGCAGAGAAATGGCATAGGGATGAAGCCCCAGTTCAGGTTCGTCCAGCACAATGGTCGCCGGCAGTTGCTCTGGCGGTTGCAGGAAGAGTGTGGTCAGGCAAATGAAACGCAACGTACCGTCGGAAAGAGCGTGCGGTCCAAAAAGTACGTCGGAGCCGCGCTCTTGCCATTCCAGACGGATTTTCTCCGGATTGAAAGGCGAGGGTCGCAACACAAAATCGCCAAAAAAGGGCGCGGCCAGGCGAATGGTTTCCACGATGTTGCGATAGTAGGCTTCCTGTTTTTCCTGCAACAGGTACAAATAAGCGGCCAGATTGGATGCATCCGGACGCAGGAAGAGGTTGTCGTGGATATCCCCGGTTTGTTTGACTTTGGCCGACGCGCCAGTGTCGTGGAAGTGGTACAGTTGCCAGGAGTTCAAAGCGTTTAAAACATGATGAGCCACTCCGTTTCCCCTCTGCTTCCAGTCCACCAAGTGGGTCTCGTTGTGCACCTGGGGGGAACGCCGGCTTACGTATGGGCGATCATACCTGCTGCGGTCTTGAACATACACCGCCTCGTCTTCGAAGACCAGCAGGTCATCCGCGGTGGGAATCAGGGTACATGCGTAGCCATTGGCCAGATTATCCTTCTTGACAAACCAGAGTTCAATGGACAATCGCTCGGTGGTTTTGCGGCCGTAGTGCAGAATCTGGTCCGCGCCGCCGGCCTGGGCTACATACGTCTGCATCTCCCGGTGGACCAGGCGGTTCATGAACTGGAACAGACTGATCAAGTTGGATTTGCCGGCCCCATTGGCTCCGATCAGCACATTGATCGGACGTAAGACGATATCGGCTTCACCTATGGATCTGTACCCTCGCAACACAATGCGCTCTAACATGGCGTCACCCTTTCAACTCCTGCAAACTGGCCCGAATGTCGGCCAACTCGTCCTCTCTCAGGTACCAGAGGGTAGCTGCCGCCCGGTCGATTTCGGCCTCCAGCCCGCTGCCGGCATAGGCCTGTAACACCAAACGGGCGATGTTCTTCACCAGGAAGGAAAAGTAGGTATGCAGGGCAAAGAGAAAACGCGGCATATCCACCTGCTCCCCCGGCAATCCCATCCCACGGGCGAACGCACGCAGTTCTTTTTTGTGCTGCAGTTCCCCGGCGGCTGCACTTGCACCGGCGGTCTCGCCGAAGAACAGACGCCATTGGGCGAAGAGGCGGGCAGTCAAGTCGTCTTGATGTCCGTCCAAGGCGTTGTACAGCGCACGGGTGACCTGGTGACTGAGCAGGTTCTGGCTGCCGAAGTCCTCCACCAGATTTTCGGGGATGAGTGCCCGCCCGGAGGAAAGGGAGACCAACGAGCGCAGGAAGCGTTCGCAGGAGGCCGCGTTGACCTCCAGCGGTTTTTCCACTACCCATTGACCTTCGTGGTAGCGCACGAAGATAAAGTAATGCCCGTCGAAAGCCACCCCTAACAGGCGGTCCCGGTCGCGGCGTTCCTCTTTTGCCAGCCCGACGATGTAGTCCTTCACCTGCTGCACGGCGTGAGCGGTATGTTTGTGGCCCAGGCTGTTGCGCAACGAACCGGGGGATTCGTATTCGATAACAAAGCGGTTATATACAGCGTCGGCACGACCGGTAGCCAGGGTGTACTGTTCGCGAGATAGCAACTCGGTTCCTAATTGAGTGGCGATGCGTGTAATTTCATTGTTCATATCGCGTTCAAACTCAGCCTCATTGTGGGCGCGCGATACCGAGCGATTATTACAATCCAGGAACTCGGAAGCCAATTGGCGTATTTTCGTGTACATTTGTGTGGCGTCCATGGCGAACATCGAGAAGGGTAGTCTATTTGGATGGTATCTCGGCACAAAGTCAGAGACGTTTACCCACTATCAGGTGTTCTGTTGTACCCGAAAGTATAGCACAAAGTCATCAATTTCCTTCAAGGTGCCCAAAAATCTCAACGCAATCCCCACCGCGAAGACGCCAAGACCGGAAAAATTCGGGGAGTGGGTGGCTATTTTAACGCCAAGACGCTAAGACGCAGAGCCACAAAGAAAATTACGTTTTAAATCGCGTAGTTGTTTAGTCACGTAGTCGAATAGGGGCGAAAGACTTTTCGCCCGTGCCTGTCACCTGCCTTCGCGTCTTCGCGGCTAAGTCCCCAGAATGGGGATTGCGT
>DYKW01000263.1 GCA_020722405.1 Anaerolinea thermophila | reverse complement strand
ATCTCGGGCTTTTTGAGCGGGATCAGATTTTTAGGTTTTTGCAGCGCGATCATCCTTCAATCGCAGGGGGGATCAACACCGTATGTTTCTCGGGGTGGATATCGGCAATACCCACACGGTTACGGGCCTCTACGGGGACAGCGGAGATATCCTTCTCCGGTGGCGCATCAGGACCGACAAAGGTGCGACGGCCGACGAACTCGCATCCGTCCTCTTTCAGCTCTGCGCCATGGACGGAATCGATTTTCATCGCGTGAAAGACATCATCATCGCCTGCGTGGTCCCGCCGATCCTTTCGAGCTGGGAAGAATTCTCACGAAGGCGTCTCGGCAAAAACGCCGTGGTCGTCCAGGGGCATCAAGACCTTGGGATGCCCGTCCTGTGCGACCATCCCCACGAATTGGGGGCGGACAGGATCGTCAACGCCATAGCCGGCTTCCATCGGTACCATTCCCCCCTCATAATCGTGGACTATGGGACCGCCACCACATTCGACTGCGTATCCTCAAAAGGCGAATACCTCGGAGGGGCCATAGCCCCAGGACCTCTCCTCGCAGCCGATGCCCTGGCACGGGGGACCTCCCGTCTCCCGCGCATCGAGATCTTTCGCCGGCCATCAAAGGTCCTCGGCACGGACACGGTCTCAGCCATGCAGTCAGGGATCGTGTACGGCTTTGCCGGGCTTACGGAAGGGCTCATTGCACGGCTCGTCGCCGAGTTCCCTGTCAGACCCCGAGTAATCGCGACCGGAGGACTTGCGTCCGTCGTGGCCGGGCACTGCCCGTCCATCGAGGCCGTACACCCGGATCTGACCCTCGAAGGACTCGGAATCATTTATAAACGCCTCTCAGGGTGATCTGAATTACGTTTCATGGACTCGTAAAAACTCGAAAAGCGGGATGGCCAAGTATCTAAATCCGTAAGCCTACGGCCGAGGTATTTGTTCCGTACGAACATCCCGAACGTCGACTCACGGAGACAATTCCCGTTAAAACACAAAGGGGGCATTCGCACGGACCTGAATCCGTGAGATATGCACTCAACCTTTCGATTTCACAGAATAAGCCGACGGCTGGGATATTTGTGGATGGAGGCGCCCATGGACGGGGCTCGAACGGCAAATCCGCCCCCATGGACGGGGGCTATTTGCCGCACGGAACAAATACCCCG
>DYKW01000262.1 GCA_020722405.1 Anaerolinea thermophila | reverse complement strand
CATTAGGCGCATTTTTGAGCGGATTGCTCAAATGAGTTTGGTGCTTGATAGCCGTTGGTCGAATGGATGCGCTGGGTGTTGTAAAAGTGGATGTATTTTTTGGCAATCCAGGTGATTTCATCCGGTGTTTTGAGCGTGTCACCATGTTGGGTTTCGGTTTTGAAGCTACGGAAGAAACGCTCCATGACGGCGTTATCCCAGCAATTGCCACGACGGCTCATGCTGGGCGTGATGCCCATGGTTTTGAGGCGTTGTTGGTAGGCCATGCTGGTGTATTGGCAGCCTTGGTCGGAATGGAATAGAAGGTTGGACTGCGGCTCAATGCGCCGCAAAATGAGCGCCTGATTCAGTGCCGCCAAGGTCAGCTCTGTATCGGCGGTTCGGGACAACGCCCAGCCGACGACCTTGCGGGCATAGATATCCAGCACCACCGCAAGATACATCCAGCCTGCCGTGGTGCGCAGGTAGGTGATGTCTCCCACCCACACCTGATTGGGCTCGTTGGCCGCAAAGCGACGATTGAGCACGTTGGGCACCACCACCGATGCCAGCCCATCAGGATAACGATGACGGCGTTTCGGCGTGATCGCCACCACCTTGGCCGCCTGCATCAAACGCCGCGCCCGATAGCGTCCGACACGGAAGCCGCGGTCACACAGCGCCCGTGCCATGCGGCGACTGCCGTAGGTGTGCCCGACCTCGCTGGCAATGGCTTTGACTTGAGTTTGTAGGTGAATCTGTGCGGGCTTGGGCTCATGATGGCTGCGCCAATAGTAATAACGACTCTTGGCCACATCCAGCACAGGACACAGCCGGATGACAGGATACGTCGTGCTCAACTGCTCGATGATCTGACACATCATCGCAGTCCCTGTGCGAACAAGACGCTGGCTTTTTTTAGGATCTCCTTATCCATCTCAAGATCACGAATGCGCTGTTTGAGCTTAGAAATCTCTCGCTGTTCGGCCGTGATGGCCTGAGTGTGGGGCAAGGTCTGACCCGCCAACTCGGCAAGGTATTGCAGTTTCCAGCGCCGAACGGCACTGGGTCCCGCACCTGAAGCGGCACAGGCTTGAGCAATACTGTAGTTCTGCTCCACCATGAGCTTGGCAATTTCAACTTTGAAGGCAGGGCTAAATGTCGGACGGGTTTTCATGGGACTCCTTGGAGGGG
>DYKW01000261.1 GCA_020722405.1 Anaerolinea thermophila | reverse complement strand
ATCGAAGAAGGTCCAGTACACGGTCCCCGCGGCGCGGGAGATCAGGCCCACTGCAGTGGTGTCGGTAGGACCGTTGTGAACGGCGTGCGAAACCAGGAGGCCGTTGTCATTGATTGCCACGGTGTAGGCGTTTGCGTCTCCGCTGGCAAGGGCGGCGGAAGCTGCGGTTGCGGCCAAGGCGACTGTCAGTTTTTTCACGTTCATTGCGTTTCCTCCTCTTGGGATAAGATAAATTTTTTTCTGACTGGTAAATCATGCTGTTGGTTGTAAGCGGGTCATGACGACAGGATTTTTTATCGATCGGCAGAATGCGGGAAATTCTTTAACATTACCCCCTCCTCTTGGTATGCTTTGTTGTGATCCTCAGGCCCTTCCGCCCCTGCAGGAACTCGACCACCATGGGTGGTCTATATAATAATCGTCGGGATATGGCAAGACCCTTAAAAACCCCATCCTCATCTTTTGGACACGGATATGCGAAACTGAATCCAGCCTCAATTTTATCTATATAACAATCGTCGGGACATGGCAAGACCTTTAATGCGCCTCGAATGATTCCCTTTAGTCACTCCGGCCAGGTCTGCCCCGAAACGTCCGGATCCGGACAAATCAAACACATGGATACACTCCTCCACGGGAATGAAGAATTTTTCAAGGTTTCTTTAATATAACCGGGCGAAAATGACAAGACCTTTTTCCGTGTCGTCTCGCAAGAGATCGGCTGATCGATGCGATTCAGGTCCGGTTTGCTGGGCATGGGCCGTGTGGCCGTCTTCACGGCGCCGCCTTGGACGGCGCGTCCTTGTCCTTTTTCGGGAAGAGGGAAGGCGGCTGCCAGGCGTGATACCATTTGCCCCCTATCAGGACCCAGCGGTCCTTTCCATCGCCTTCTATGGGGGTGGAGATCCCGGCGACGGGCACGGTGTAGGACATGTGGACGAGCACCTCTCCTTCGGTGGGGCCGACGAGGCGCACCCCCTTGACCTCCACGTCCCGGTATTCGATCCCGCCGCGGCCCTTGAGGTATTTCTGGAGGTTCATCTCCGGGTTCAGGGAGACCTCCTCGTACTGGTAGGCGGTGATATGGTCTCCGATCCTGCGGGCATCCCAGAAGGCCCCGGCCCTTTCGGAAAGGGTCTCCTCAGGGGCCTTTTTCAGCATGGCGCAGCCCGA
>DYKW01000260.1 GCA_020722405.1 Anaerolinea thermophila | reverse complement strand
CCAACTATCCAACTACCTGACAAGACGCCCCAAGTTATCGAGAGAGTACGAAATTAGAAAGGAATTCCATGAAACTGGGTATCGTAGGCTTATCCCAATCTGGCAAAACCACGGTGTTCAATGCATTGACGCGCGGCGATCAACCCACCACCATGAGCGGCACTCGCTTTGAGGTCCATACCGCCGTAGTAGACGTTCCCGACTCCAGAGTGGATATTCTCTCAGAGATGTTCCATCCTAAAAAAACCATTTACGCCAAAGTGACTTACGAAGACATTGCCGGCCTGGAAAGTGGTTCACAAAAAGGGTTTTCTGGGCCAATGCTCAACTTGCTATCCCAAATGGATGGCTTCATCCACGTGGTACGCTGCTTCGACAACCCCAGCGTTCCCCACCCCATGGGCAACGTCAACCCCCGGCGCGACCTCGAAGCGCTGGACGCAGAATTCTTGCTCAACGATTTGATCCAGGTGGAACGGAAGCAAGAACGCCTGCAAGATGAATTACGCAAAGGTGGCGGGCGGAAAAAAGATATCATTCAAGCAGAGATGGCGCTATTCGAAAAACTACACGCCACCCTAAGCGAAGAGCAGCCCCTGCGCACGCTGACCTTCAGTAAAGACGAAGAAAAAATCATGTCCGGCTTCGGCTTTCTAACGCGCAAACCGGTCTTGGTGGTGTTCAATCTGGCCGATGAACAAACTCCGCCAGACATCTCCTACCCCTGGCCGCACAGTGCCGTCATCTCCTTGCAAGGACGCCTTGAAATGGAACTGGCACAACTCCCCCCAGAAGAGACAAGCATCTTCATGGAAGAGTACGGGGTGGAAGAACTCAGCCTGTCCAAAGTCATCCGTTTATCCTATGACCTACTAGGCTTGCAATCCTTCTTCACGGTGGGCGAAGACGAAGTACGCGCCTGGACAGTCCAACGCGGCGCAAATGCCGTGGAAGCCGCCGGCGTCATCCACACAGACCTTGCCAAAGGCTTTATACGCGCAGAAGTTATTTCCTATGATGATTTAATGTCCGCAGGCAGCATGGCAGAAGCCCGTAAACAGGGCACGTTGCGCCTGGAGGGCAAAGAATACATCGTCCAAGACGGTGACATCATGCACATCCGCTTCAACGTCTAAGTGATCCACCCGACCGCAAAATGCAGAGTAAGAAGTGA
>DYKW01000086.1 GCA_020722405.1 Anaerolinea thermophila | reverse complement strand
ATAACTGCTGATGCAATCGCTACGTTCCTGAGTGCCTTTTTCATTTTTCCCTCCTTAGGGTAGTTTGTCTTGATGTTTTTTTCCAACAAAGCTCACCAACATCCATCCTTGCCACATGCAAAGCGCCCCTCTTGATAGTGCCACCTCCTTTCACCAAGCCTTGTGGCGATGATATCGTCCGACGTCTGCCATGTCAACATCTCAGACAGCCGGCACGGCACTATCGTTCGAGGAAGAGGAAAAGGCCCAATCATGATATGCGCAGAAAAAAATCCTGAAATACATGATAGCAATTTCCTTCTATCATAATCCATCTGTCTTGTAAAGGGATCTTGAGGTCCTTTATGCCCTTGATGCCGGCTTCCTTGAACTCGAGCTCAAGGGAAAGGTCCCACGTGGCATCCCCCTTTTTTTCCACACCCTTTACGAGGACCTGCTCAAGGGGCTTGCCGTTTCCCAGATATCGGCTGAAGACCTCCTCGGTAATCTGATATTTGACGTGAGGGGCCTCAAACCGGTAGACAACAGGCCAGTCACGCCTCACGCGGGCGGACCAGTATTCCACGAATGATCGCTGAACCTCCGGCGGGACGTCGAGCACGGGATCCATGCTAAGGGCCTCGGACCCCGGCGGCGTGGGATTCCGGTATCTTTTGGAGTCCGGATCACACCCAGCGATGCATAGGATCACGATCCCGAAAAGCAGTAAGGGAATGGCCCTCCTTCTCATGCCATCACTCTTCGGAAACATGATATTTTTGCTTGAGCGATGCGATCTCCTGGTCCATCAACTCCTTCTGCTTCTTCATGACAAGGCTATCGCGGATCCCTTTCTCCACCTCGGAAAAGGGCTTGAGGCGGGCATCCCTCTTTTCCGAGACAAAGAGGACGTGGTAGAGACCGTCCGACGGGATGGGCGCGCTCGCCTGCCCGGCTGCGAGATTTTCCACCACAGGCCGCCACTCAGGAGGGAGTTTCTCCACGCTCACCCAGCCAAGGTCGGTTTTAGGCCTCCCGACCGGGAGATTGAGCTGTTCCTGAGAGGCGATCTTTCGAAAATCCTCCCCCTTGCCCACCCTTTCCACGATATCCTTTGCGCGTGCCTCATCCGTAACGTATATGGCCATGAGATGGACACCCGCAGGCACGGTGAACTCCTCCACATGGGCCTCATAGTAGGATTTGAGGACATCGTCCTCAACCTTGACGGAGGGCAGGTACCTGTCGGACCAGTAGGCGTCGGCGATGGTCTTTTCACGCAGGACCTGGAGCCTTTTCTCCATTCCCGGTTCCCTGGCAAGACCCGCGGCCTCCGCCTCCCTGGCGAGGAGACGGTTTGTTAGAGTCATCCTGAGAAGCTCCTCCTCACCCACCTTGATCCCTTCGGGCGCAAGGGCCCTGACCGCGGAGATGTCCGCCTCCGTGACGACGAATCCATCGCCGCGCGCGAGGACCTTGTCCTCGGCATGGATGCGGGCTCCTCCCGAAAAGAGAAGGATGAGGCCCGCTCCGATGGCGAGCGCCGTCCTATGCGTCATTTGTTTCATCTGCATGGGCCTTTCTCACTCCATATCGGACTTACCCTGGAAAACCTTAATGGCGTCGTAAAAAGTCTCCATCTGCTGCGTGCATGGCGTCCGTCCTTGGACGCCACCCCTTCGGGGCTGCCTTCGGCCGTGCAAATCGGCTGTCCTGCCGATTTGTGCGCCGCATCCTTCGCCCATGCGGCGTACGCTAAGTACGCCTCATTCCTCAGGATTTGCGCGCCTTGCATCTGGAGCTTTTTACTTAGCCATCCCACTTTTCGAGTTTTTACGAGTCCATCAAACCTTGATTAAGGATATAAGATGTTAATTCATACAATAGCCGTCAGAGGTTGACAAGAGATCAGTGCCGACGCCTTCTTCCCGGACTTCACTTGCCCCCACCGCCTCCGAAGAGTTTGAATAAGGGGTTCTCTTGGGGCGGAGGAGGCGAAGAGGGAGACCCGCCACTTTTGCCCCCTCCCAAGAGCTGAAGCAGGGGGTTCTCCCCTGTCGATGGGCCGGTCTTTGAAAACGGGGCGCCCCCTGCCTCCTTCCCGGCCCTTTCAGCCCCCTCCTTCGAGGAAGGAGCCGGGGAACCGACGCCGGTAGCGGCATCGGCCGAGGCGGGAGACGGACTTGACCCCTTTCCTTCTTCCTGTGAAGACGGGGTTATAAGGCCCGCCTCCCCGCCCCCTTCAACACCCGAAACGCGATCCGCGGCCGAGGTGGCCAGGAGGGCAGGAACGGAAAGCGCAGGCAGACGGGCCGACCTCAGCCGCGTCTCGAAAAGGGAAAGGGAACAGATCCGGCCGTCCTTTCTAAGGAGAACGCAATCCGGGATGATGCGGTACACCTCATATCCATCGAGGCGCTCGCCTTCCGAGAGCCGATGGAGCGTCCCTCCCGAACCCTGCGCATCCTGAAGGAAAAAGGCCGTCTTGTAGGCGCCGGAGACGACGGTCCCTTGAAGGCTGAAGGGCATTTCGCATGCCGAACGGGCGGGGACTTCGGCGGATGCCCAGGCGGATCCCGAGGGGCCGCCCCATATCCACACCAAATGGGATGCGCCTCCAACGGCCGCCGCGATGCATGCCGCCCACGCGGCCAGGGATCTCTTCGCATGATCGGAAGGTCTTTTCATGAGCCGATCTTTTCCATGGCGGAGACCTGGGTTCCTTGCACACTGGAAGGGGGCGTCGGATATCCGTTTCCCTTTTCCCCGGCGATCTCCCGGAGCCTTTTCTTGAGGTCGGCCCGCGTGATGGCGTCCAGGCCGTTTTCCTTCCATACGTATTCATCATACAGGATGAGACCGTTTTCCTGGTAGAAGGAGGCGAGGGACTGCATCATCCCCCGCTGATTGTATCGTGCATCGAGATAGTCCTTTTTCATGCCGAAATCCCCCCGAAAAAGGAAATGATTATGAAGCACGCGGGCGCCGGGGGCGTTCACGAGGCGATACCCGGCCCTGCGCAGCGCAAAGGACACCCCGGCATCCTCAAAGGCGTTGGGATAGCCGGAATGCAGATAGGGACCGGGAGAGACGGTAAAGAGGGTCGCACCGATGGGGACCCAGTCGCACTCCCGGAAACCGGCGGTCCCGAGTTCAAACCAGGGACGATTGACATCGTAACGCAAAAGCTCCACCAGTTCATCGTCGTGATATATCACTCCTCCTCCGGAAAACTGGAGGCGATTGTCCGGAAAATACACTCGGGAGACCACCGCTCCGATCTGCGGATCGGTCTCCGCCCGGACGATGAGCTCCTCCAGCCAACCGGGCTGGGCGATCTCGTCGTTGTCGAAAGTGATGAAATAATCTCCTGTCGCATACTTGATGGCCTCCCGACGGCCTGCTGCCGGGCCGTGGTTCTCCGGGTTGAGGACGAGGCGGACTAAGGGGTAGCGTTCGGCCGTGACCTCCTTTCGCAAAAGGCGCACGGTCTCGTCATCTGAGCCGTTGTCAAAAAGGATGACCTCCATCGGTATCCTGACGGTCTCGGCGATGCTGGCGAGCGCCTCCATCGTCTGCTCACCTTTTCCGTATGAAAGCATGATGATGCTCACCTTTTTGGCATAGGTCCCGTCGGAGATGGAGCGGCGCTTTCGGGCCTCCTCCTGGATGAGAGAGGTGAAACGCTGCTGTCGTGCCTCGGCGATGGAGGACGTCTGCCCCGAATGTAGCCGATGGTGATAGACGAAGCGGGGAACAAAGGCAAAGGAAGACGATGGATAATGAAAGGCCACCCGCATCAGCATGTCGTAATCCTGAGCGGAGTCGAATCGTGGATCGAACAGTCCGACCCGCCCGAAGACATCCCGGCGGATCAGTTTGAAATGCGTGGCAAACATCCGTTCGAGATTCTCGGCGAAATAGTCCCTGCGGGGAAGGTGTTCAAACGAGATGCGCTGAACCTCCCGGCCGTTTTCATCCATGTTGATACGGGCCGTGTGGAGATAGACGGTCTCACGGCCCCAGAAGGGGAGGACGCTCGAGACCGCGTCCCTTTCCAGATAATCGTCACAGTCGAGAAAGGCGATGATGTCTCCCGAGGATTCCACCAAGGCCCTGTTCTGGGTCTCGGCGATCCCCTGGTTACGGTCGTTCGTAAAGACCTTCAGGCGGGGATTATCTGCATAGCTGGCAAGGATCTCCCGGACGCGGGGATCGGTGGAGGCGTCGTCCACTGCGACGACCTCCACATGGGGATAATCCTGGCCCAAGGCGCTCTCGAGACACAGGGGCAGAAAATCTGCGTGATTGTATATGGGGATGATGATGGAGATCCGGGGATCGGAAGCGGAAAGGACCGGCTCGGAAACGGCCTCCCGCCTAACAAGCCAGGCCTTTCCCCGCTGTTTGACGGAAGGCGGCAAAAGACCGAGCACAGGGCCGGACATCGGGCTCCGGTAGAACTCCATGACAGCCCTGCGACAGACGACCGAAGGGGGATGGGAGGCCGCATATCCCACGAGGGAGCGGATCCGCCGAAAGGCCTTCCCCATTTCCCTGAGGGGCTTGGTGAGCCTCCAGGAGTGCGACCCATAGATGATATCCAGTTGGTGCCTCAATCCGGAGACCTCGGTCTTGATCCGCTCGTTCTCTGCGGATACAGCCTGCAGATCCTTGGTGAGCCGGCCTAACCTCGCTTCAAGGTCCTTGTATTCAAGGGCGACCTTTCGAAGTTCGGCATCCAGGACCCGATTTTCCTCCTCCTTGCCCTTGAGCAGGCCTTCGAGCCTCTCCTGCTCGCTCCGGAGGAGACCTTTGAGAAAATCCGTTTCCTTTTCCTGGGCGGGGATCAGGTAACCCTGATAAAACTCCTGCCAATCTCCGCCGGTCACCAGGTGGCGATGCCTGTCAAAGACCCGGGTAAACCAGCGGGCGTGAACGCGGCGCCTGTCTTCGTCATCACTTTTGGGGAAGAGCCGGTATTCGGCCGTGATCTCCGGGACGTGGTAAAAGGTATACCTTCTCGACAGACGTATCAGGAGATCCCAGTCTTCATTGAATTCGAACGTTTCGTCGAACACGTCCTCATCGAAGACCGAACGGGCAAAAAGGAGCGCGTGCAAGGGGATGAAATTCTCGAAGAGGAGACGGGATGCGAGGAAATCCGAATCGTAAAGTGGCCCATCTGCCCCGCGCTTTCCGTTTTCGTCATACAAAACGGCGCGAACCGAACTGTAAACGACCCGCATCTTCTGTTCTTCCATGGCCCTTCGAAGGAGCGAGACATGGGAGGGCAGGAGGATATCGTCGTCGTCGAGAAATCCGATGACATCACCGCTTGCGGCCCGAAGTCCCGCGTTTGCGGCTGCCGGCCTACCCGTGTTGGCCTCAAGCCCCACATAACGCAAGGGGACATCTCCAAGGATTTTCCCCAAGGCGTCCAGATCCGGAGTGAGGCCGCCGTCATTGACCAGAACGACCTCGATCGGCCGGTATTGCTGGGCAGCTACGCTCTGCAAGGCCTCGAGAACCAGCCTTGGGCGATTGAAGGTCCGCACGATGATGCTGACAAGGCCACTCATTTCACAAAAAACCTATGTATCGAGGCGCAAATACCCGCCACGGACGGCTCCACCCCATAGTGAACATCCAGAAAGGGGAGCTGCCTTTCATAAAGGCCTGTGTAGCCGTGCATGCACGGTGGTTTCCGGCTGGCGTCGAGATGGGAAAGCCAGCGGCGGATCCCATGGGCAGGCCAGAGGGAAAAGCCCTCGGCGTGGGTGGCGGGAGGGGGAAGAGTCATCGCACGGAAACGGTTGAGGGAAAGGATATGGTCTGCATAATCCAATTCCTCCAGCTGGGTCTTGTAAACCCGGATGGCCGCCTCCTTTTGGGAAAGGACCGGGCTGATGTCAACCAGACTGTTGACACAGAGCGGTTGATTGATCTCCCAAAAGGCGATCTCCAAATCGGAGGAAACGTCGCCCATGAACGTGAGGAGAAGGGCGGCAGCGGCCCGGTGGTCGGGATGGTATTCCAGTATGGACGGGGCATAGATCCTTTCGGGCCGAAAGTCCTCCAAAATCTCCATCAATTTGCCACGCGCCCGCGGTATCTCCCCCCACAAGGAACGGTCTGCAAATTCCCAGAAAACGGGATCGGCAGCGCCCAGGATCCGGCAGGCCTCGCGGGCCTCGTCTCTCCTCATACGAATGTACTCGGCATCTGAATGCCTGCGTGAAATATTCCCTCGGGCGCCATCGGTGAGCACGACCACCATGACCGGATCTCCCGAGGCTGCATGCAGGGCAATCGTCCCGCCACAGCCAAAGGTCTCGTCATCCGCATGGGGGGCCAACACCAGAGCCCTTTTCCCGGATGGATCCCAGGATCGGTATGGCATCACATGTTCTTCCGTCAACTGGCTGGATGCCTGCCACTTTTTGTCAGCGAATTTTTCTGAAAATTGCATACTTACCATAATCGTGGAGCCCAAGGAGCGATTTGGCATCAATCCTGACGCATAAATCATAAAATGCATCAGCAACATTCTTGTTGATTAAATCCGGAGCCAAATTAGACATCCAATTGAATCTAAAATTGGGATCTACATAGATATCAGAATAAACCAACTCAAGGCCTATTTTTTTAGAAAAATTCACCAAATCAGAAAAATCAAAACTGACACAATGATCGCCTGGAGCCATCAAACGATACGTAGTATCATAAAAACTCCCAAAAGTTGGAAAAGAAAGATAAATATATCCATCTATCTTTAAAATATTGCACATTACTTGAATAACCTTTTCCCATTCGAAACAATGCTCCAAAACGTGATGACCCGTTATGATATCGAAATTTTTATTACTTTTGAAAGAAAAAATATCCGTTTTTCTATATACAGAATTCTTAAATACGGATTCATTTGGCATATATACGTTATCTATACCAACAAAATTAACTCGATCTAAATCGATATCACGATAAAGGATATTTTCAAAATTTTTGCCATAGAGTCCGCATGTAGGACCTGTTCCAATATCCAAAAAATCGATAGATTCATTATTGCTTAATAACAATTTAATGAGACCCAAAAAAATTTCATGTATCATTTTTTGGATATGAGATTGATCATATAAATATATAAAACTTATGATGTCATCATGATGAACAGAAATTTCATTGACATGAAAATTCATCTTATTAAAATTGTTACGTATCATATATTCTTGATATAGATTATACGTAATATAGCTACTACTCTTCACACTATTGTAAAGATGGAGAACAAAACCGGATAAATTAAAAAAAGGATGCCGATACTGGCCTCGATTCCTCTCCAGCCACTCCCTAACGATTCTCTCCGATTCTTCCATGTTAGTCCTTGTCGGGAATGAGCTCCAGGGCCGAAAGAACAACCTCCCTACATCAATACATAAGCCCGTGAAACACCTTCTCCAGGATATACTGCGTTATGGATTATTGTGGGGCGAGAAAAACCTTTGGGTCCCCATCAAATAGGAAC
>DYKW01000085.1 GCA_020722405.1 Anaerolinea thermophila | reverse complement strand
CTTCGGGACGTTTCCCCTTCAGTGGGCAGCAGAGGCGGCTCCCACGCCGCCGGATGGTTGGGTAGTCGGATAGCCGGGTGAGGCGCTGCCCGCTGACACCTGACGCCTACCTTCGCATCTTGGCGACTTTGCGTTAAAGGTTTCGGGGCACCCTAGAAATTCGAGAAGATTTCCCCTCGTTCCTCAAAAGTCTTGATTTCACCTTCAATTTGTGCAATAATCTACCTGCGGCTTCTCTGCCGGAACAGCGAAAGACGGCAACGCGGCCGCGTTAGTTTTTCGGTGCGCTGTCTTTTTTAACGACAGCGCAAAAACGGTTCCATGATACAGCAAAGGAGGTAAGGGACCATGCGTTTGCGAAGCGGCATCATGCTGCTCACACTACTCTCTATCCTGCTTGTGGCGCTGCACCCGTCACAAATCCGGCGCCGGCAGTAGCCGATTCCCCCTTCAAGCAATTGGGCGGCCCCGCCGAGGAAGTGCTGGCAGGCACAATGAATCTGCCATCTCCGGCAGAACACGGCATTTCGTCTCGCACGGCTATGCTGCCGATACACCTCAGCCCCAATGGACAAGGCGGCTGGGCCTGGCAAGGCAGTATACCGGTGGACAGCACCGAAGGGCTGACCGTGCTGCTCTTTGCTCCCCAAGGGCAACACTGGGAAATGCATCTGCAAGCGCCCGGCAAAGATGCCCAGGGAGCGGAATCACTGAGTATGACAACCTCACAAGCCGCTTTTGGGCTAGAGGGAGAGACGTTTCCGGCAGAGGTATACCGCGTCGAAGGTGGTACGCCGGGGCTATGGCATTTTCAAGTGCAAGCAACCCAACCCGCGGGCAAAAGCACCGACGGCTATTTGCTGGTGTCTAGTGATAGCCCCTACCGGCTGTATGCGCACCTCTCAACGTACGATTTACGGATAGGTGAGCGCATTGGGCTGGTGGCCTATTTATACGATCAAAGCACAGGACGCGCCAAAGCGCTTTCCCAAATCATTCAGTCGGCGGTAGCCAAAGTGCAATTTCCCGATGGACGTGAACACTCGTTCTTGATGTTTGATGATGGCCATCACGCAGACGGTGCCGCGGGAGACAGTGTGTACGGCATGTGGTTTACTGCCCAAACCCCTGGTGAGTACACTGCACAAATACGCGTTAAAGCAACCACACCTTCCGGCAAAGCACTATTGCGCACCAGCGAGCACTTCTTCCCCGTGCTGAATACTTCGGCTCGTATCGGCAAAGGTGCAGTAGCCGAAACGCTCAACGCCAACCGCTGGGCTATCTCCCTGCCAGTGGAGGGGCTATCCCCTGGCAGCACCGTACAAGCCTACGCCGAGATGTGGGGGCGAGGTGCCAAAGGTCAACCTGCCCCGGTGGGCTGGTTTGGCGGTCTGACGACCGTGGAGGGGCAAGCCGTGCGACTCACCTTCGATATCCGCTGGCTCGCCTATAGCCAGGTCGGCGGGCCGTTTGAATTGCGCAATGTACGCCTGCAGGATGTCGATACCGCTATCCCGCTTGGCGAGCAAACCAGGGTCGAGTTGAAAACCCCAGTACTGGATACTCGAATGCTGGAGCGAGTGCAAACCGTCAGCGAGGAAATGCTCATGGGACCGCGTCCACTGCACATGCAGACCCAGGCGACAACTGGCAAATTGATGCTGGTGCATGGATATTGCGCCGGCAGCAACCCCTGGCCAACCTCCGACTTTAGCAATTATGCAGTTTTCCAGGATTATCATCAAAACCGCACGCACGACCAGTTTGCGCGCCTGATTCGCGATTTTGGAGCGCAGTATTCCTCCTTTGGAATCGTGGCACACAGTCAAGGCGGCGCGGCTTCTCTCCATCTATACACCTACTACTGGAGCGGCCTGGACTACTCCAGTGGCTCACGGCTGATTCAATCGGTGGGTACGCCCTATCAAGGCACCGCTTTAGCCGGTAACCTGGCGTTGCTGGGTGAAATCTTTGGAGTGGGCTGCGGCTCGAACTGGGATTTAACTTACGATGGCGCCGCATTGTGGCTTTCCGGCATCCCCTCATGGGCCCGCGGCCGCCTACACTACTGGACAACCTCCGATGAAGATGTCTGGTGGCGCTGGGATTACTGCAACATGGCAACCGACCCCATCCTGGATGACCCAGAAGACGGCGTAGTCGAGAAGTGGGCTGCCCAGTTATCTGGAGCCAGCAACCACGGACACAAAACCGGTTGGTGTCACACTGGCGGAATGCGTGATCCAGCCCAAACCAGCGATCACAATCGCAATGCCGAGATGAACACCTACGGTAATCGCTAAATCATCGCCCTACGCAAACCTAAACTGCCCGCGCCAGCCCTGGTGCGGGCAGTTTGAGGTTTGCTCATTTATGGTTTCGTATTGACCGCCCTGCCCTGCGGTTTTGTGCTATACTGAAAGCACTATGTTCAATTCAACCACTTTACCTCAACCCTGGTGGCAACGCCTTTCTCGGTACACATTGCGTACCGCCGGCTGGAAACTGGTTGCCCATTTACCCCCAACCCCTAAATACTTGATCATCGGAGCCTTTCATACTTCAAACTGGGATTTTCCGCTGGCACTGTTGGCCATGGGTGGGATGGGCATAAAACCGCGCTGGATCGGCAAAGATTCGCTGTTTCGCGGTCTGCCGGGACGGGTCATGAGAATGCTGGGCGGCATTCCGGTGGTGCGTGGAGCGCGTCAGAACTTCGTACAACAAATTGTAGACCTATATCAGCGCAGTCAATCACTGGTTATCACCATGGCACCGGAGGGGACGCGTAGCAAATCCACCCATTGGAAGACCGGCTTTTATTACATCGCGCGTGGCGCCGGCATCCCCATCGCGTTGGGGTTCGTAGATTACATCAAAAAACAGGTTGGTGTAGGCGATTACTTCACACCCAGCGACGACCTCCAAAAAGATATGGGAATTATTCGCACTTTTTACCGAAACGTTCGTGGCAAATATCCCGACCAGCATGGCGACATTATGTTACAAAGCGACTTAGAAAAATGATGCCATGCGCCCCGCTCTCCCAGTGGGGCGTTCTTTTACGGCACATCAGGGCTTATCTCCAGACAATGAAAAAAGCACAACGTTTTATTTTCCTGTTCTTGGCCTTGCTCCTGTCCACATTGTGGCCAATTAGCGGAACCGCCCAGGACAACACCCAGGTCGTGGTATTGACGATGGACATGCCCATCACCCACGTAAGCGCGAATTACTTGGAGCGCGGCCTGCGCATTGCCCAGGCACAAGATGCCGAAGCGCTGGTGATCATGCTCAACACGCCTGGCGGCACCATCGGTGCGATGAACGAGATGGTACGCGCGATCCGCAACAGCGAGATACCGGTGATTGTGTACGTAGCGCCGCGCGGCGCCATGGCCGGCAGCGCCGGAATGTTGATCACGCTGGCAGGGCACTTGAGCGCTATGGCGCCAGAAACGGCGATTGGCGCTGCAGCCAGCGTAGGACCAGGAGGAGAAGACCTAGAAGAGACGCTCCAACAAAAAATCGATGAGATGACCCGCGCCACAGCACGTTCCTTGGCTGAACGCCGCGGCCCCCAGGCTGTACAACTGGCTGACGAGAGCATTACGAAAGCACGGGCTGTATCCGCTTCGGAAGCGCTCGCTGCCAATTTGGTAGATTTTATTGCAGAGGACCTCGACGAATTGCTGCGTCTGAGCGATGGGGAAAGCGTTATTTTGCCGGATGGCGAGTACACCTTGCACACGCGCAATGCCGTCCCCATCGATTTGCCGCCCACACCTATCGAATCTGTGCTACTTTTGCTCACCGACCCTAATGTCTTGTTTCTCTTGCTGGTACTCGGCCTACAGGCCATTTTATTGGAAATATCTCAGCCCGGTGGCTGGGTAGCAGGTTTTGTAGGCATCATCAGCCTGTTGCTGGCGGGTTACGGGATGGGGTTAATTTCGGTCAACTGGTTGGGAATTTTTATTATCCTATTGGCATTTGTGCTGTTCATTTTGGATGTCAAAGCCCCCACACATGGGGCTTTAACCGCCGCCGGTATTCTCACGTTCATCGGTGGGTCGCTGGTGCTATTCAACAGTCAAAGCACGTTGCCTTTCATGCACGTCTCTACTCCCCTTGTCGTAACCACGGGCATCTTCTTTGGCATAGTCTCTGGTTTTCTGGTTCGATTGGGATGGCAGGCAATGCAACAAAAACCACACATGGGGCGTGAAACATTCGTAGGACGAATTGGTACCGTGAAAGTCGCGCTCACACCTAAAGGCCAAGTACAGGTAGCCGGAGAATTATGGAGCGCGGAGGTCACACCGAAAAGTGCCGCGCCTGTCACAGCAGGTACCCGTGTTCGTGTAGTGGCGGTGGATGGCCTGCGAGTGATTGTAGAAACGGTAACAGAGTAAATCAATCAGCAACAGTGCTCCTCGCCAGGCAATGGTACAATTCAGTATAAATATCCGTTTTTTGGAGGTACCTAAAATGAAAGGCAAAGATTACTCACAAAAAAAGAACGCCGATAGTTTCAGCACCTATTTACAAGTAACCCAAAATATTCCCAGCAAAGTTTACGAGTCTCGTGATTTAGATGAAGCGCTTCATCTGAAGTCCCCTCAAGAGGTAGAAGCCCAAGATACCACTGAGGAGTTTCCGGCAGAAGAAATTCAGGGCAAGGAATTAATGAAACTGATATCCACGCTGGAGCCTACAACTATCATCGAATTGATGCGTCGAAGTACGCTTAATTTTCTCGACTTTGCTCACCAATTAAACATCTTAGCAGATGTCGGCCTGATAGAACTTACCTCATCAGAAAGTAACCCTGATACAGAGATCGTCCAACTCAGCAAGTTGGGACGGCAAACTTTGTCCATTGAGGAGTAAACATGAACGGCTGGGATTGGGTGATATCAGGTATGCTAGGCGGTCTGGTTGGTCTGGGTGGAATCATTTCACGCTACCGTGATGAACCGTTTTACGTGTTGCGGACTATTCCAGCTCTGTTTTACATATCCTTGAATGCCGCGATGTCAGCCTTTGCCCTGTTTCTGGCACGTGTTTTCCAATGGAATTTTGGCATGAGCACGCCAGAAGGCATTCGTTGGGCGCAAATTCTGGGCGCCGGTTTTGGCGCAATGATTTTGATGCGCTCTTCGATTTTGACAGTGCAGACTGGCGAGGAAGAAGTACACATTGGGCCAAACAGTTTACTCCAATCCCTGTTCGATGCCATTGATCGTGAGGTAGACCGGGTACGCGCTGAAGCGCGCGCGACAAGCGTTAGTCGCATCATGAAAAATGTTTCTTTCCAAAAAGCCTACATGACACTGCCTGCTTACGCTTTTGCGTTGTTGCAAAACCTGGAACCAGAAGTTCAGGTAGATTTTGGCAAGTTAGTGAAAACGATCTATACAGCACAATTGGACGATCGCACCAAAGCCTTGTTGTTGGGTGCACAGTTATTGAATTTAGTCGGTGAAGACGTGCTGGATGCCGCAGTCAAAGGGCTGGGTGAACACATCATGAGTACACTCCCCCCCACAAAAGAACAAAAAAAGAAGACATCCCAATAAGACTAAAGGAGTACTTACAAAGTATGGCAAAAGCCCCCACTCGAGATCGCGTTAATCCCGATACAATCAACACAACACCACTGCGTCGGCCAGAATGGATTAAAGTGCGCGCACCATCAGGGGAAACCTATCAAGAATTACACCGTCTCATGCGCAGCAAAGCATTGCATACGGTATGCGAAGAAGCCATGTGCCCCAATATGGGTGAATGCTGGGGTTTAGGAACAGCCACTTTTCTCATGCTAGGCGATGTCTGTACTCGTTCGTGTGGTTTTTGTGACATCAAACGCGGCAACCCCAATACACTAGACTGGATGGAGCCTGAACGTATAGCGCAAGCGGTACGAACCATGCGGTTGAAACATGCGGTTATCACCAGCGTCAACCGTGATGATCGTCCAGATGGTGGTGCTCCCATTTTCGCAATGCTTATTCGACGCATTCGCGAGATTCACCCCGGATGTTCTATCGAAGTGCTAATCCCTGATTTCAAAGGCGATATCGAAGCCTTAAAAATTGTTATGGACGCCCGTCCTGAGATTTTGAATCACAATGTAGAAACTGTACCGCGTCTATTCAAAAGTGTACAGCCACAAGACGACTATGCCTGGGCACGCGCGACCCTTACAAATGCCCGTCGTCTCGATCCCGATGTACTCACCAAATCCGGTATCATGGTTGGGCTGGGCGAGACAATAGATGAGGTCAAGGCCGTGATGCAGGATCTGCGCTCTTGGGGTGTTGACATCCTGACCATCGGACAATACCTACAACCCAGCAAGAAACACCTTCCTATTGCGCGGTACTATACGCCAGAAGAATTTACCGAACTACAGGATTTCGGATTGGAGATCGGCTTTAAATGGGTGGAAAGTGGCCCACTGGTTCGTTCATCTTACCATGCTGCCGAACAAGTGCGCACGCTAAGTGTAGTGCATCGCAAATTATATGGTGAAAATGGCGGTCAAATCAATGACGCCCCTCCGCCAGACCAGGTGCACCCTCAAGACTTGATTTTGCCTGTACGGTCGGCATAACAAGGCCATACGCCAACCATTACAAAATCCATGCATTTCTTCCAACAATTCCAAAGAAAAAGGCCTGGGAATGCGCTAATAGCATCCTCAGGCCTTTTACAGTCACGGAACTGTTACGGGGGTAAATCAATGGCACAATAGCATTTCAGGCTGTTTTTGTTGACCGAACCTGTCCCTTCCGATAACGAAAAACGATACGTCCGCGTGTTAAATCGTAAGGAGACATCTCTACACGCACCCGATCTCCCAACAAGATACGAATATAATACTTTCGCATCTTACCGGACAGGTAAGCCAGAACTTCATGTCCGTTGTCTAACTGTACGCGAAACTGCGTGCCAGGCAAAGCCTCAACAATCATACCTTCCACATAAATGCTATCTTCTTGTTTTGCCATGATTTTGACCTCCGAGAATAAACCGCAAAAAAACTAGTGGGATGGTTTGCGGCTCTTAGCCTTCTTTTTTTGAATTCTCCGTAATTCACTCTTCGAGATAAACCAGCGCTTTCGCCGGACAGTGCTGAGCACGCCGCTTTTAGCAACTTTTTTACGGAAACGTCTCAACAGCTGATCCTGCGATTCGCCTGGTCGTAAATTTACTGTAGTCATGCAATTCACCTCCTTTCCTGAACCAACACAAGTATCCATAAATAATGGCATAAAAAAACGGCTGTAATTGTTTACACATACAGCCGAGGCATAGCGTCAACCATAGAATAACGGCAAGGAAATAACAGCCTCACACACTCCTTCTCTAAAGAGAATACTGAATGCAAACTACTTTGTGCAAACAACGGGAAAAATTATACCGCACAAAAATAAAAATTGTCAAACGCTAGGCTCAGCAAATTAAAAGAAAAAAGTCTCTTGGCAACGACCTACTCTCCCAGGGGGCTGCCCCCCAAGTA
>DYKW01000084.1 GCA_020722405.1 Anaerolinea thermophila | reverse complement strand
GGACGCATCACGGAAGATCCCAAAGAGCCCAAAGATTTGAGAAGATACAGAGAATGCTTTACAAATCTGCCTCATTGCACCCGCAGGGTGAATCTGGTGCCCATCTGTGGACTTGGACCATTTGTCAATTTTTGCCGGACGCCAGTTCGCATGCTAAAAAAGCCCTGGTTGGTACTTACGCCTCGTGATAATGCAGGGTTGATTATATCGGCAAAATATTAGAAATTCGTCAGCATTGGATTAATATTTTGTATACTCATCACGCGATTCCTGCCATTTTGCTTGGCCATATACAGACCCTGATCGGCGATATCCAGTAAATCTTGCAAATCGCTGATGTCTTCACGTAGTTCGGCAGCACCCACGCTGATGGTAAGCGATAATTTGCCGCCCGAAGTAACAATGGCCTCGTTTGCAATGGTCTTGCGCAAGCGTTCCCCGATTTGCAAGGCATCTGTCAGGTTAGTATCTGGTAGCAATACGGCGAACTCCTCTCCCCCATAACGTCCTATAATGTCCACCTCGCGAATCGTATTGCGGCAACGAGCAGCCAGGGTGCGCAATACCTCATCGCCAATCAAATGTCCGTAGGTATCGTTGACGTGCTTGAAGTGATCAATATCTATCATCAAGGCGCTCAAGGGATGCCCAAAACGCCGAGCGCGTTGTATTTCGCGTTTTCCCATGGTAAATAGATAGCGCCGATTAGGCAGGTTTGTGAGTTCATCATTCAATGCAAGGGCACGAATTTGCGCGAAAAGATGGGCGTTTTGAATGGCCAGGGTTGCATGGCTGGCAAACATTGTCAGTACTGTCAAGTGGTGTTTTTGATAGGCGTAAGGGGTGGTGCTATCCAGGGAGAAAATCATAGTGGGTTCTCCTTGGATAAAAATGGGGATACCGATCCACGAACGGATATGACGTCCCTCGGGAACGACCACCCATTCTGGGTCATCCAACACATTCGGAATGACGTAACTACGCTTCGTTGTGGTGATATAAAAGAGATTAGGCGTTTCCTTGAGCGGGAAAGTAAGTTCCTGAAGGTAAGGTAATTGTGCTGGTGTGAGAAATTTCTCATAACCGATGGAAGCCACAAGTCTTACAATGTCTCCATCTATTTGCATCAGGGTAGCCGAATCGTAGGGTACTAATTTCCCTGCTTCTTCTAGCAGACGTTGATACACTTCCTTAGGCTCCAAGGAAGCATTTAGACTCAACGCGATGTGCTGCAGGCTCTCGGCCAATTGACGCTGTTCACTTTCTCGCTCGAGGAGCACAGCACTCTTGAGCACACCACTGGCCTGATTCGCCAACAGCATCAACAAGTCCATCTCTTCTAATGAAAAGGCGGGGTAATTCTCTTTGCGAAATACCAGTAAGGCGGCTTGGGCCTCTCCTTGCCATAACAAGGGTACACCAATGACGCTGTGATAGGGCAGAGGTTGGTTGGTATAGCGGGGTAATTTTTGCTCCCACCTGGGATAATCTTCAATCAGTAATGGTTTCCCGGTGATGGCAATATTTCCGGCTACCCCGGTACCATAAGGCGCGATGTACGTTGTACAATCTTCGTTTTTACCGAAATTGTAGACACATCGCATTTGCTGTTTGTGGGGCTCGTTGATATATACCCGACCATCGTCTGCCGCCAACAACTCGATACTTTGCTGGCATAGATAGGCATACACTGCTTCAGGTGTCTGGCGGCTGTTCATATTAGCCGAAATCTCGAGTAGCAATTGCAGTTGCACAGCCTTTTGGCGCAGGTTCTGTTCTGCTTGTTTTTGGCGGGTATTGTCTCGGGCGTGGAAAATTAACTCGCCTGGTGTGCCGTCTGGAGAAAAACGGGGAATTCTGATGATGTCGAAAAACCGCATTTGCCCATCCGGCATGGAAATGGCTTCATCGCTGTAGAATGTTTTGCCATTTTTCCAGGCTATGCGGTCCTTTTCTGCACTGTGAAGTAACGCCGCTCGATGATGTGGTACCAATGTCGCCAACTCCTGGTCTGTCTTGCCTGCGTAGTCTATATCCGTCAGGTCGAAAAGGGCTAGTATGGCCTGGTTTGCAAAAATCCATCTGCCGACAGCATCTTTGATCATCAATAGGTCAGGAGAATGTTCGAAAAAGCCGCGTAAACGGGTATCGGTAACGCGTGCTTCTTCTTGAAACCTGTATTCGAGCGTTATATCGCTCATCAACAACAATTGCCCTGCAACCGGGCGTAGTGCCGTAGCCTGAACTTTATAATAACGTTGCTCTCCAGAAATTTGTAAGGAGGCGACTTGTGCTTCTTCTTCTCCTCCTTCTTCCAGGTATGGGAGAATTTCTGGCCACAATACCTCGGAGGCTGATTTCCCAATTAGATGTAGCGCTGAATCGCCCAACGCCTTTTCCATGGGGACATTGAGATCCAAAATGCGTTGTCTTTCATCCAGCGCCATCACAAATACCGGAATGCGGTCTAGGATTTGTTCGCGCGCCACCAACGGCAGCGTCAGCAAATTTTGGCGCAGCATGCTCCAGGTGAGCAACAAACTGCTCAGGATGACGGCGATGGGGAGGGGGTTTAGGGGAGCAATGGGATTAATATCGCCTGGTTCGAGCAAAAAGCCGATTTCAAGTATCAACCCACCGATAAGGATAAAGGAAATTTGCGAACGTAATAGCCCACGAGTGCTGTAGAATTTTCGTGAAAGAAGGGCAATACTCGCCAGACCAAGGCAGAGAATCCAAATTTCTTGTGCCAACAACCCTATGCCATAAACAGGGGAGGCTGATGTGAACAGTGTCTCTATCGACCAGGAGATACCGCGCCAAGCGAGATGATGAAAAGCGTTGGTATAGTTGAGTATTATGCCAATCAGCACTCCACTCCATAGAATTCTCGCTAACCAACGCGGTGGGGTGGCATTGTGATGTGTGTATTTCCAAACGAAGATGAACCAATAAGTCATCATCAACAGATTGGCGCTGTATTCCAGGGACAGGTAGGTGCTGCGTGCCTCAGGGGAAAAAGTGAGTATTTCCAGAGTCTCTGCAGTTGAGGCTACTGCCAGCCATACCATCATCCAGAATAAAGTAATCCCACTGCTGTTCTTTCGCCGCACCCATAGCACAACAGACAGCACTATGGTGTAGAGTGCAGCAATAATGGGCGGAGAGAGCAGTACAACGGGTGGCAAAGTCATGGTGGGTATCACGGACTGGGGGTGCTGGTGGCTGTGCGCGACGACGTGGGAGTCTTGGCAGGCGTTTTCGAGGGCGTAGGTGTCTTTGTTGCGGTCGGTGTTTTAGAAGGCGTCGGCGTCTTTGTTGCGGTCGGTGTTTTGGAAGGTGTCGGCGTCTTTGTTGATGTAGGTGTTTTTGTCGGGGTTGGGGTTGCGGTTGCGCGCAATTTATGCAGGTGAGCCGATGCAGTGGCGCGCCATTCAGGGGAAACCTCTGCCTTGGGTAGTGCCAGCAGTGCCTCCCAGGTGCTTTCGGCATCTTTGAACCGTTGCAAATCCTCCTGAATTTGCGCTTGCCAGTAATACACCTGTCCAAGTTGGGCGTCGTTTTGTGCCAGTTTCGCGGTCACAGACATTTGACTATTTGCCTCTGCCAGCCGGTCGTTCAAATACAGTGCACGCCCTAGCCCTAAACTGGCCTCGAAAGAGCGGTTATCCAACCGCCGTGCCAGGGCGTAACTGTTGATAGCCTGCTGGTAATCTCCGGTTTCCAAGGATGCCTGCCCTTGCAATAGGTAAGCCTCCAATAGTTCATCATCCAGGCTCAGCGCCTGAGCAGCAGCCTCAAGCGTGATGGTAATCTCCCCGCCGGCTTGTAGATTGGCGCCCCCCAGGGCTACCCAGCCTTGAGCATCCTCAGGGGCGAAGCGCGTGTAGGTATCCAGCAGTGGCAAGGCTTTATCGGCCTCCCCTAATGCGAGATAGGCCTGGCCCTGGGCGAGATAAGCGGGCAACAGCGTCACATCCCGTTGATAGGCTTGTTGGGCCGCCTCCAAGGCAACCTGCGCATGGCCGTTCTGCAATGCCAATTGGGCGTGATACAGGTAAGGCAAGGGAGAATCTGGCAAAAGTGTTTGCGCCTGGGTGATGGCCTGCGCCGCTTGTACGGTATCCTGTACTTCAAGGTAGTAAACACTGAGGGATAGGTAGCCCTCGCTCAAATTAGGATCCAGGCTGATGGCTTGCGTAAGCAATTCGGGAATGTTGGCATCGGTGGGGCGTCGCGCCTGTAAGACGCGGGCGCGCCCCAAATAGGCGGGCGCGAAGTTTTCATCCACGGCAATAGACTGCGCATAGGCATCGAACGCGGCCTGGAGATTGCCTCTTTGACGTTCAATTTCACCAATGTAGTACCACACATCGGGCGCATCAGGCTGAGCCTCCGCCACTTGCTGCATATACTGGAGTGCCTGTTCCCAATCTCCGCGTTGATAAGCACTGAGCCCTAGCCGATAAGCCTCGTTAACGGCATGAGGGGTGTTGACGTACAACGGTGTGGGGGTGTACGTTTCCGCCAACAGCGCCGAAAGGGGCGTTGGGCTAGGCGGCGTAGTCCTGGCCGTTATGGCCGGGCTTGGGGTCACAGATGGCACCGGCGAGGGGGTAGGCGTCCAGGGCCTCGGTGTGATCGTTAGACGGGTGCGGAAAGGCAGCCAGGTGCGGCCACGACCGCCGAAAATTCCTGTCCCCAGGGCAAAGATAACCAACACGCTTAGTATCCCGGCCAATACCACCTGTTTGCGCTTGAGCAGTGGTGGGCGTTCGTGCTCTTCCACCAGGTCGGGAATGAGTACTTTCCAATGGATGGCAGGAATCGGTGCGGGGGACACAGCGTCGTTGGCATGATTCCGAAACCAAATCAGGCCTTGTTGTGCGCCAGCATGTTCAGGATCACATTGAAGCGTCCGTTGCAAACAGAAAATCTGCTCTTTGCGCGTGTCTACTACTGCGCTCATCCAAAACCAATATTCGGCATTCGTTTTGGTGTGCTGCAGAAGACGCGTTAGGAGATCTTTGGCCTTAACGCGGTCGCCCTCCTGCAAAGCCTCCTGAGCCTTTTGAAAGATGGTTTCCTCGTCCATAAAACATTCCTTGAAAGTATTAATAGGATATTTCCCAGTGTAGCACAGCCTGGCACAGGCGGCAAGATGCTATAATCAATAGCATGAAAATCCTACGCTTTGTGCCAATTTTACCGTTATTAGTGGCCTGTGGAGGACGCGTCGCGGTGACACCCACCTCCACCATTACACCTTTGCCACTCGTTACGTTGCAAGCGTATGCACCTTCTACGCCATCCCCTGAGGCTGCTCGTACCCCCCAAGTGGCAACGCCGTTACCGACCCCAACGCCCACGCCTTTTATCTACACCGTTGTCAAAGATGATACCTTGTTGGGGATTGCTGCCCGCTTTGGACTTTCAGTAGATGATTTATTAGCCGTAAATCCGGGGATTGACCCCCGTCTCCTGACAATTGGCTTGACCCTGACAATTCCTCTCGCCCCAGATGGAAACGTACCGGACCCACAGGTGCTCCAGATCCCCTTAGTTCTCGGCCCCCCGCGGTGTTTCCCGTTGCCGGATGCCAGCCGTTGGTGCATTGTACAGGTCAGCAATCCGAACGACTTCCCGGTAAGCACGGTTTCCCTGCTATGGACGCTCTCCGAAGACGAATTCCTTTCGGGTGTGCTTCCTATGGACATTCTTCCTCCTGGGGTCAGTTTACCTGCCGGGATGATTTTGCCTCCTGGTGCCACCTTGCGTGACGTGAGGATTCGTTCTGCGCTTCCCGCTCGGCAACCGGCTACACGCTGGCCGCAGCAGCGCGCATACGACAAAATTACACCCCCTTTGCCGGCGTGTCGGGTGAGCATTCAAAATATCACAACGCCGCCGGAAGGCAGTGCACCGACAGCGTTGACATGGCTGGTTATTGGTTACGATGAAGGGAAGCAGCCGCTGGCCTATTGCCAGGGGACCCAACCCTGGGGAGGCGTCGAAGAGATGACATACACCTGTTCCCTAACAGCGCCACAGGGCATGTTAACAGATATCCAAGTTTGGGAAGCCTGGGACGTTACGGATTCCCCCAAATAACGAACTGTTCCGATACGCAAACCATCTCATCGGCGGTGCATACTTCGTAACGTATGGGGGTATTATTTTCACCCTGGATGGGGGGCAGGGTTAGGCTGCTTTGCCCATTGGCATCGGTGGGGGGAAACCATAAAACATTCACCCGCCCATCAGGCAGGTGAATGTTGAGTTTGAGTGATATGTTAGCGGGTGATTCTCCTTGTGTTGTAACGTTCACCATCACCTGTTGCGTGTCGCCTGGAGAAATCTGTCTGCTCCGTTGGAAAATCTGAATTTCCGTGGATAGCGGCGGCGAAGTGCCCCGTCTGGGTATCTGCCTTAAGAAGCGCTCATAGTACAATTTCCCAACGGGCGTCATCTGGACTTCGTTTGTGTTGCGATTGTACTCCATGCATATATGTTCAAAGCATTGCCACCAGATGTTCTCCTGGGTGTCCGGTTTTTCTCCTAATTCCATAATCGGCGTACCGCTCACCTCCAGGCCGCTATGGGTGCGAATGAAATCCCAAAATAGAATCGGAATGTTATGCCCCAGGCTAGGATTTATTGGGTCGGAGGCGAAGATCAACCGTTCATCATCGACTTGGGCTGCCAGGGGTTGGCGCTGTATCCCCAGGGCTTCGGGCGCATTCAGCCAGGTGACATCATTTTGCTCGGGATTCCAAACCATGATGATGTTTTCATATACTCGCAAAATACGTTTTTGTGGGTCGATCATCAATGGCATAATCATCTCACCCGTGTATTCGGGTGTCAGGCGTTTTGCGACAGTATCAAAGGCTTCGGCGGCATTCCGTATGATGGCTTTATCTACGGAAGTATCCATCTTGCTACTTGTCATAGTCGTCAACCACTGACCATAGGGCAGCAAGTGTACCTGTGTAGATGGATCTCCATCTAAAATGTACATCCCGAGGTTTTCGAAGTAGATTTCGTAACGTTGTCGTTGGGGGTTGTAATTGTAATTACTTAGTGGCTTGCCCGCTACGGTTTCGCCTCCGATCTGGTTATACGTATTTGCGATAATCGAGGGCACCCAATACCCCTGAATGCTCTGCCAGGTTGGACCTTGTGGTTCCGAAGGTGGTTCTGGGGTGGAAATTTGTTGATACCCGATAGGCTCTAGAAACGTTCTCTGGCTAGCAACGTCGTAACGTATGACCCCGCCTTCGAAAACTTGGTAGATCTGACCATTTTCTTCTGCTACGGGTGTAATAGCCGCTCCCAGCCCCTTCGGAATCACTGCACTGATTTGTTGATATAGGGGCATCAATTGCGGTGCTACAGGTTCCCCTGGGATGGGTGTAGGCGTGGGAATAGCCCCATCATCACAACCTGTCAGTAAGGTTATGACAAGAAATACCAGTATAAAATGTAACGCAAACCGATGTTTCATTTTTCCATCTTGCGAAAATAAATGTATTACATCAATAATCTAGGGCGTTCTTTATCACCAAGGCACAACCT
>DYKW01000083.1 GCA_020722405.1 Anaerolinea thermophila | reverse complement strand
TTGCCGTTGATCGCCTGATGCCGATTCATCAGGCTCAGTTGCTTTCCTACCTGAATCTTTCTGGTTGCAAGGTGGGCTTGCTGATCAACTTCAATGTCAGGGTCCTGAAGGATGGCATTCGCCGGGTGGTGAATGACTTTCCAGATTCTCTGCGTTCTCCGCGGGCTCTGCGGTAAACAGATACGGCTTTGTGAAAGGAGCCTGCCATGTTCGTCGTTCGGGATATTTTGAAAATCAAAGGCGATAAGATTGTGAGCGTTCCATCAGATACGCCGGTTCAAGTGTACCGCTGACCTACGGCGCCTGGTTATCCGGCGGTGTGGGAGCCGCCTCCGCTATCTGCTGACGCCGACATGTGCGGGTTGGCCACAGCCGAGTTACAGTGGGTGTATGAACCCCTCATCCAATGTCAGAGGAACCTTCCCTCTCGCCATCCCAAGGCAAAGCGCCCGTTCCAGTTTTAGGAACGGGCGCTTTGCGGATACCGGTAAATTGAGAAGGATGTTGTCTAGCGTTCGTACACTCCTTGCACCACCTGGTCACCGCCTTCTTCGAAGATGTGGTAGCGTAGAGTGATAGGGAGGACTGTGTTGAGCATGTTTTGGGCGGGACAATAACGGGTGGCAGAAAGTTCGATGGCGCGTACCACTGCTTTTTCATCCACGTTGTGCCCGGTGACAAAGTATTCGATTGTTGCCTGAGTGAAAACGTGGGGGTGTTCTGGGGCTTCTTCGGTGTGCACCTGAACATCGAAGGCGGTTACATCCTGGCGTTTCTTGCGCAAAATGGAAATCACGTCCATTGCTGTGCAGCCCGCCAGGCTGATGGCCATCAATTCCATTGGCCGAAAGCCGTCATTCACACCGCCCACCGAGGGATCAGCACCCAGGTTGACGGTAAAACCGGAATTGGCCTGGCCTGTAAAACTCAGCCCGCCGTGCCAATTGACTTTTGCATCCATTAGTTTTGTTCCTCGATGTAGGGAGTTACGTATTTTTCCAGGGTTGCACGGGTGATTGCACCTGTCCAGGTTGCGCGCACCATGCCGTCGCGGTCAATGATAAACGAAGTTGGTAACCCCTGAATGCCAAAAGCGCGCAGCGTTTCTGTGTTGGGGTCGGGCCATACCGGGAAGGTCAGGCCATACTGTTGGGCAAAGGCACCCACCTCCGCTGGTGGATCACCGGCATTGACGGCGATGACGGTGAAGCCTTCTGCCTGGTGTGCCTCATAGTAGGCCTCTAAATCGGGCATTTCGGCCTTGCAGGGTGGGCACCAGGTTGCCCAGTTGTTGAGCAGCACGACCTGCCCGTGGAAGTCGGAAAGGGAGACCGGTTTCCCATCTAGCCCTTGGAGGGAAAGCTGCGGGGCTGGATGGGTTTTCACCTCAACCGGAATAGCCGAAGGGCCGCTGCTTTCTGGCGTTAGTTCAGAGCGACTGTCTGGCGTTGGTTCAGAGCGACTGTTCCACAATGCGTTTAGCAGCCCGAACAAAACCAACGCGCTGCCGATGGCAATTAGCAGCACTGGCGGGGATTTTTTTGTGTTCTTACGACGTTTTGCGGAGCGGCTCATGGTATGTTTGGTGGTTGTGCATGGGTTTGTGTGCCCTACGCGGGTTGCTTTTCAAGATGCCGTGCTAAACACGAGGTAGTAGGGGACGGCCCAAAGTGATTGCTGATGCGCACTTCTTCTTCAGTAACGAATGCAATTTTCATGACTACCTCAAGCCAAGTAGACGATCGATTTTGGGACGATCGAACCCGACGATGATTTTTCCACCGATGTCCAGCACCGGTACACCTTGCTGTCCGCTGCGGCGCACCATGTCGCGCGCCGCAGCCGCATCACGTGCGACGTCCACGTCTTTGAAGGGGACGCCTTTTTGGCGTAGGTACTGTTTTGCTGACCGGCAATGCGGGCAGCTTGGGGTGGTGAAGATGATCACGCGAGGGTATTTTTTCTTTTCTTCCATGAATACCTGTGTGCTCCTTGGTGTTGCGTTTTGGTTTTTATGCCGGCGCAGTCTGTGCCAATGCAGCCTTCAACTGTTGCACGAGGTGTGCTTCCGGTACGGCACCGACGACGGTGCCTTTGCCCATATTGATTGTGGTTTGAGGCACGCCGCTGACGTTAAACTGGTCGGATAATTCAGGGAACTCCATTGCCTCAACCATTTCTGCCTCTACCATCGGGCTTTCCATGGCCATTTGATGGGCCAACACAACGGCACGCGGGCAATAGGGGCACGTGGGCGTGACAAAGATCATCATGTGTACCGGTTCTTTCAGGTCACGCAGGAAGGCGCGCGTTTTTTCTTGCAGACCAGAATCGCGCCCGGAAACTTGAATGAGGTCGGTAATCAGTGAACTGAACTCGTGACCAGAGGGGATACCGGCATAGCGCATGCCGTAATCCACGATTTCATCGCCATTTTGAGCCGCGATGACGATACCGGGCGCTTTGTCCACGTGATAGCGGGCAGCCACTTCGGCATCTTCCTCTAAGTCGAAAACATCTAGAGAGAGTTTCTCGGAAAGTACGGTAACTTCTTCTAACAGTTGTTGTGTGTCTTCGCAGTATTGACAGTGGTCTTGACTACCGAAGAAAAGCACTTTGACAGGTTCTTTGAGCGAATCAAAGACATCACGAACCTGGGATATGATGTTGTCATCTAATAAACGTTGTGCCATTTGAAAATACTCCTTGAAAGTTTTGAGATTGAAAATGATTGCCGGCATCCCAACGGGATGCAGAACGGCTTATCAGGTAAAGCAACCACCTGCACCGTATCCGCAATTTGGGCAACGCAAGGTGAGCGTGCCGTCGTAGTCCAATATGCCTTGGCCACACTGTGGACACAGGTCACCGGGGTGCAATTCCTTCTTTGGAGGAGCAGGTTCCTGTGGTTGCAGGATGGTCAGCTCAAAAGCGGATAGTGTCTTTTTGTGTTCGTCCTTTTCTTCGCACATAGCGGTTGCCTTTAAACATCTATTTAGATGCGTCTGATGGGTAAAGGTTACACTTTGGGCGCGGAGTTAATGATACTCTTACATTAGGAGTAACTGACTACCTGGCTTTGGAAATTCATCCGGTAGGACAGGCTGGAAAGCCTGTCTTGCCCAACGTTTGCGCTGGTGTTTGCTCCCAATAAACTCTCCAGCGCAGCCCTGCTACGCCTCTCGCAGGCGAACGCGCACATCCAACGCGGCGGCGCCTTGCCCGGGAGAGAGCACGCGCAGCGGGTTGATTTCGATTTCGGTGATTTGCGGGTGGTTAGCGGCCAGTTGTGCCAGGCGGATGAGCGCCTCACGTACCGCGCCCTGGTCGGCCGGCGGGATGTTACGGTAGCCGCCCAGTTTGCGCCCCGCCCAGGTGCGTTGTAGCATGTCATCCAGGTCGGGGGCGGTTAAGGGTGCGAGCGCGAAGGCCACGTCTTTCAGCCCTTCGACTTCCACCCCGCCGGAGCCAAACATCACCAGCGGGCCGAATTGCGCATCGCGCACGACGCCGACGATGACTTCTTGTCCACCGGGAATCATGGGCTGCACGAGTACCCCCTCCAGGCGCGCTTGGGGTTGACGGGCGGCCACGTTCGCCATCAGGGTCTCATAGCCCTGAGCAGCCGCCTCTGGCGAGATGACATTCAACAGGATGCCGCCAACATCCGATTTGTGGGCGATGTCGGGGGAGACAATTTTGAGCGCCAGCGGAAAGCCGACCCGCTGACCGATGGAGGCCGCCTCCTGGGGGCTGCGCGCCACCTCTCCGCGGGGAGCGCGAATCCCATAGGTTTCCAGGAGCGCGGCGGACCCCTCAGGGGGCAGCCAACTCCCGGGTGCCGCGCCACCCAAAAGGGCGTCCGCCTGTTGGGGGTTTACCTCCTCACGGGTCAGTTCGGGAGATTCGCAACGTTGCAGGTCGTTAGCGCGTCGGTAAAGGATGGTCAGCGCGGAGGCGGCGCGTTCGGGGAAGCGGTATTCGGGAACGCGTGCCGCCCGCAGGTGTTCTACTGCTTCCTGAATGAGACGTTCCCCCATCAGCGCCACCACGACCGGTTTATCGGCCGTCTGGATGATGGGGATAATGGCCCGCGCCACCGCGCCGGTGCTGAACATGGGCGGCGGCGGCAAAACGACCATTACGCTGTCTACGTTGGGATCGGCCAGCAGAATGCGCAACCCTTGGGCGTATTGTTCCGGTGAGGCGGAGGCCAGCATATCGACCGGATTGTGCAGGCTGGCTGCGGGGGGCAGCAGGGCGCGCAGGGCGTCGACGGTTTCTTCGCCCAGGACGGCCATTCGAAGTCCCAGGGCTTCGAGCGCATCGGCCGCCGTGACGCCCGGGCCGCCGGCGTTGGTGAGCACGGCCACGTTGGGGCCTTTGGGCAGGGGGCACCACGCTAGGGCACGTGCCCAGTCGAACATTTCTTCGTTGGTATCGGCGCGCAGCACGCCCGCACGTTGGAAAGCGGCATCGAAGGCTTGTTCACTGCCGGCCAGCGCGCCGGTGTGCGAGGCGACGGCCTTTTGACCGCTCTCGAAGCGCCCCACTTTGAGCGCCACGATGGGTTTGCGGCAAGATACCCGCCGGGCGGTCTCCACGAAGCGGCGCCCGTCGCTGACGCCCTCCAGATAGAGGGTCACGACATGGGTGCGCGGGTCGTCGGCGACGGGTTCCAGCAAATCCGTTTCGCTCAGGTCGGCCTGATTGCCGAGGCTGACCAGGCGAGAAAGGCCGAAGCCTTGACCGCGTGCCCAATCTATGACGGCTGCGCAAATGGCGCCGGAGTGCGAAATGAAGGCCACATCACCGGCGGGTGGGCCGGGCGGCGGCAGGAAGGTGGTATCCAGCGGCAAGTGGGTATCCAGCAACCCGATGCAGTTGGGGCCGATCAGGCGCATACCATAGCGGTGCGCGATCTCCATACATTGCGCTTCTAGCGCCGCGCCCTCGGGCCCCACTTCACGGAAGCCACCGGTGGCGATGATAGCGGCTCGGATGCCGCGTTCGCCGCAGGCTTCCAGGGCTGACGGTACGTAGGGCGCGGGTACCAGGATGATGGCCAGGTCGATGGGATTGGGTACCTGAGAGATGTCTGGATAGACGGGACGTCCTAACAGGTGGCCGCCTTTGGGGTTGACGAAGTGCACTACACCGGGGTAGCCACTTTGTACCAGGTTGCGCGCCAGACCATAGCCCAGTTTGTGGGGGTCACGCGAGGCGCCAAACACGACAATCCCTTGCGGGTTGAAGAAGGATTCGAGCATGAGACGGGTCTCCTAGGGGTAGCGGATGAAAACAAAGACGCTCTGTGATGAAGCAGGGCGGAGTGGCCCTCAGTTGTTGATGAAGGCCAGGGCGCGTTCCAAAGTCAGGTGTGGGTGTCGCAAGTCACCGGCCTGGAGCATTCCTGATTCAAAAAGTTGTTGCAATAGGGCTTTGGTCTCGCGGGTGCTGAGTTGCAGGCGGGTTTTGATGGCGCGTTTCCAGGCCGCGCGGGTCGGTTCTTCCAGCGAGTAGTGTGGGATGCGCGTCAGGGCATACAGTTGCGCTGCGCGCTTGGCAACCTGGGGACGCACGGGGAGGGGGGTGATTTTGCCGTACAGGCGCTCGGTACGCAGAGAGACGCACCGTATGCCGCTTTCGGGCGCTTCCCAAATATCGATTTTCCCCTGGCTGACGGCTTTTTGGAGCAGGGTTTCTCCTTCCCCAGGAGGGGTGAAGGCCTTCAGGAGATCGGCGGGAATGCCGGTGTTGAGGGCACGCCGCAACGCGCCGAGTAATTCGCTTAGGGTTTCGATGGGGTCTTCAGGTGGGGCTTCCTTCTGGGGAGGCGGCGGTGGGGTGGGTTCTGGGGAAATTTCAGATTCTTGTGTACGCTGAAAGTTGATGCAGGAGAAGCGTTCCTGTAGCACGACCGCGCTGATTTCTTGGAGTGGCAGTAGAAACATGACGGGAATGCCGGCCTGCACCAGGGCATTGCCAACTGCGGCGAAGACCTTGTCCCCGCTGCCGATGATGTACAGGTCGGCGGGGCGTGTGTGGACGTGGACGCCGATTTCATAGGCCAGGCGAGCATCGGCAAAATTCTTGATGACGTAACGTTTGCCGGCCGATGATTGCTGACGGCTGCGCACCGAACGCGGCTCGAAACTGTCCACGTCAATCAAGGTAGCAACGCGGTGCAAGCCTCCCTTTTGAGGGTCGTAGTGGGTGAAGTTGGCTACGGCAATAAAATCTTCACGGCGTAATTCGCCGTAATTCTCTTGGATAAATTCCACCATTTGCTCAAAATCCATGTGTGGGGAAAATCCATAAGGATGTTGACTGCTACGTGTGCGCTTTTGTAGGGCGTTATGAAAATTTTCGTAATCCAAAAACAAGGCTACTCTTCGATATTTTGTCATACCACCTCGCAGATGTGAGCAAATAAAAATGCAGAACCCGGTTCATATTTGCATGTGAATTGTTTAATGATAGCACAGCCGGTGAGTATGGTACACTTTTACAAATGATTTCTCAGGTAACTTTTTCAGGTAGGTGTGCATCCAATGGATGAACTTGCACTATTAGAAGAGATTCGTTCTGGTAATCAGGCCGCCTTTGCTGCATTAGTGGATCGCTACTCCCCACTCGTGTATCGCCTGGCGTTGCGCATGTTGGACAACCCCCAGGATGCCGAAGACGTGTTGCAAGAGACTTTTATTAAGGTGTACCAGCACCTGGATGGTTTCAATGGGCATTCGCAGCTTTCGACATGGATTTATCGCATTGCAACCAACGAGACCTTGATGTTGTTGCGCAAGCGTAAAGGAAAAGACATTTCGCTGGAGATGTCTGATGATGCCTCCAACGAGCAAGAGCCTCTGGAAATTATAGATTGGAGTCATCTGCCGGAGGACAGACTGTTGGATAGGGAGGTGCGCGCCTTTTTAGAACAGGCTGTGGAGTCCCTTTCCGAAGGGTTGCGAGCGGTTTTTTTGCTGCGAGATGTACATGGGCTTTCCATCCGAGAAACGGCTGAGGCACTTGAAATCAGTGAGGTGGCTGTGAAAACGCGCTTATCACGTGCCCGTTTGAAATTACGCGAAGTCTTATCGAAGTATTACCGAGAACACATGGAGATTCGCCGTGAGTGAACCGTCATCCAGTTGCCGCTACGTACTGGACTCTTTGTCTGAGTACCTAGACGGCACTTTGCAAGATGCCTTGTGCGAAGAAATCGAACGTCACCTGGCCGAATGTGAGAATTGCCGCGTTGTGGTGGATACGCTGAAAAAAACGGTTTACCTGGTGCATTTCCTGGATGTTGACACCTCAGGCTTGCCGGATGATGTGCGCGCGCGTTTGTTCCGCAAGTTGAATCTTGATGCTTATTTGAAGAATGAGCAAAATGCTCTTCCTTAAAAAAAAAGGGGAGAAACCATAGGGCAGTATCATTTCAATAATTCGGGGAGTGGGGTGCTATTTTAACGCCGAGACGCAAGGCCGCAAAAAAACGTTTTTAGTCGCGTAGTCAGGTGGTCGGGGAGTTTGGTAGTTTGGTAGTTCGATAGTTCGGTAGTTCGGTAGTTGGGTGGCCTGACGCCTGTCACGCAACCAAATGTCACTGCGAACGCAGTGCCTGTCCCCCCGTGGGCAAGCGTA
>DYKW01000259.1 GCA_020722405.1 Anaerolinea thermophila | reverse complement strand
TAATCGGTCAATCGCTCGGACGTTATCACATCCTCGAGCAACTCGGCGAGGGTGGTATGGCGACCGTTTACAAAGCCTACGACACGCGCCTCGAAACGGACGTGGCGGTCAAGGTCATCCGCACGGAGAACATTTTGCCCAGCACGCTGGAGCGGACGTTGAAACGCTTCGAGCGCGAGGCCAAGGCATTGGCGCGACTGAGAGTATAATCCGACAGACGATTAAGGAAAGAGAGGCGCACCATGTTACAAACCATCGAAGCGATAATTGACGAAAAAGGGACGTTGCGATTTCTCGCGCCCATCCAACTGCCGAAGAAGCGTCGGGCATTTGTCACGATTCTCGACGAGGAGCCGCTCGAAGAGACGTTCAACCTTGCCTTATTGAGCGAAGCGGCCCTCGCGACGGACTGGCTGCGGCCCGAGGAGGATGAAGCATGGTCACACTTGGCCCAGCTGCCGTCGTTGTAATCCCGTTTCCGTTTTCCAATTTATCCGGCGTCAAACTTCGCCCCGCAATTGTCATGGCCGACACGGGGTGCGGCGATTGGCTCTTGTGCCAGGTGACGAGCAATCCATAGCGCGGCTTCCATCTGTAGCCAAACGTAGCGCCGACCTACAAAGTACCACGAAGTGGTGCGGTCGGCCCCACCAGGCGGAGCCTGGCGGTACGATTGCCAGATAAGATTTGTGTCCATACGGCGAATGTTGCGCGGAAATACGATAAAGGATAGATTATGTCCAGCCTCCTCGGTCAATCCCTCGGACGCTATCACATCCTCGAGCAACTCGGCGAGGGTGGCATGGCGACCGTTTACAAAGCCTACGATACGCGCCTCGAGCGTGACGTGGCCGTCAAAGTCATCCGCACCGAAAACTTGCCGCAAAGCGGGGTGGAACGCGCCCTCAAACGCTTCGAGCGCGAGGCTAAGGCCCTCGCAAAGTTGACCCATCCCAACATTGTCCCTATCATAGACTACGGTGAGCATGACGGCAAACCATATCTTGTCATGCCCTATCTGCCCGGCGGGACGCTCAAACACAAACTCAAGGAACTGCACGCCCCCATGCCCTGGCAGGAGGCTGCCCGCCTGTTGCTCCCCATTGCGCGCGCTCTCGACTTTGCCCATCGCCAGAACATGATCCATCGCGACGTGAAGCCTTCCAACATCCTCATCACCGCGGACGGCGACCCGATGCTGA
>DYKW01000258.1:638-1203 GCA_020722405.1 Anaerolinea thermophila | reverse complement strand
TGGCCTTGTATGCCGTTTCTCTCCGTCGGCTCATAGCTTTGCGCTCCGGCTTCCTTCAGACACACCCTCACGGGAATGCCCTTGCCGTCGGCTAGTATTTATGTCATGTCTCACGACATTACAGGGTTCCCATACAGGGGACTTGCACCCCATAAGATCACGCCCATGCCGGGCGTACCACAATTGGATCAACAGGACGCGCCTTACGTCGCGCCTGTTACCCAAAACGTTAGCCTCCCGAACCGGCACATGATGACGACGACAGGACGGACTTGATGGGACGAAAGAAAGGTGACACCAAGCGCCTGATCGAATCCTACGAGCATCGGGACAAAAACCGCGTCAACAACCCGCCGGTGGGGCTGGTGACGCCCGAGACCGATCCGGACGCCGGGCAGAAAACTGACTGTACAGTGACATGAAACCCATACATGCACACGTGAAATCCAAATCCAGAGTGGCCCAGTTCGGCGAGGTGCTCACCCCGCCGGAAATTGTCAATGCCATGCTTGACCTGGTGAAGCAAGAAACCGAGCGGATTGACTCGCGCTTCCTTGAGCCGGCC
>DYKW01000258.1:0-600 GCA_020722405.1 Anaerolinea thermophila | reverse complement strand
GCGAAAACTGCACGTTGTGGAAAAATGGTACAAGAAGAGCCAACTAGAATACGAACGTTATGCTGTGCTGGCGGTCTCGTCCATCTACGGCATTGACATCCTGGAAGATAACATTCAGGAGTGCCGCCAGAATCTCTTCGACATCGTGGAGGCGGCCTACACCCGCCTTTACAAGGACAAAACCAAAGACGCCTTTCGGGAGACCATGCATTACATCCTGGCACGCAACATCGTCCACGGCGATGCGCTGACCTTGCAGACCGTAGGCGAGAACCCTAAGCCCATCGTCTTTCCGGAATGGTCGCTCGTAAACGGCAGCCTGATCAAACGCCGCGATTTTGCATTTCACGAGTTGCTTCCCACTGACGTTGCCAAAGAATCTAAACTCTTTGATAGCAGGGGAAAGCCTCAACTTATTTCTGATCTTGGTGAACCGGCTTTTATCCCTGAGCCGGTGAAAGAATTCCCCCTGGTGCATTTTCTGGAGGTGGCGCATGCTTATGCGGACGAACTATAACCCGGATGTGCTTTCCTGCCTGGCCAATCTCTCCAGCGACGAGGTCTTCACCCCGCCGGAACTGGCGAACCAGATGCTGGACC
>DYKW01000257.1 GCA_020722405.1 Anaerolinea thermophila | reverse complement strand
GCGTATAATGCGGCTGTGTGAATAATTCGCGGTCAATCATGTGACTGTGGGTATGGCACAAGAGTGGAGGTAAGATGATGAGGGACGAGCAATTGCTTGAACGGATTATCGTTAATCCAAAAGTTGTGGTTGGGAAGTCCGTCATTCGTGGAACCCGGCTGACGGTTGAATATATCCTGAATCTGTTAGCGCACGGGGCGACAGTGGATGAAATTCTCCAGGAATATAAGGGCCTCACCCACGAAGACATTCAAGCCTGTATTTTGTTTGCAACCAAGGCACTGGAAAGTACGGTGTTCATGCCGTTATCCGTGGAGCAGGCATAAATGCGCTTCCTGGTGGATGAGTGCACCGGGCCTGCCGTCGCGGAATGGCTACGCAAGCAAGAACACGAGGTTTTCTCCGTATATGATGAGGCGCGAGGTTTGGATGATGAGACGACTATTCAGCAAGCCTTTGCGGAGAACTGGATTCTGATCACCAATGACAAGGACTTTGGGGAGAAGATTTATCGGGAAGGGCGATCTCATCGGGGAGTCATTCTTCTGCGGGTGGATGATGAGCGGGCGGCTGTGAAGATAGAGGTGCTTCGACGGTTGCTCCAACATTATGGGGCTCAGTTGCCCAATCAGTTTGTAGTGGCGACCGAGACGAAGGTTCGGTTTGTCCGCAGGTGAGCGAGATGCCGCCCAACCTGCGCCTCAAGCGCTATCCGTTCAGTCCATTAGGAATTGGCCTGGCGTGCCGCCAAATGTAGGGCGGAATTAATTCCGCCCTATGGCGCGCCGCTAGATATGGGGGCGCATCACGGAAAATCCCAAAGAGCTAAAATCTCACCACGAAAACCCAAAGGCACGAAGAGAAGGTTAAAGGCTTTGGGTTTTCGTGACTTTGTGACAAAAAACGCTCGGATACCCCAGCTTATTGACTGGAGTCTGGCGAAACCGGCGAATAGCCGACATTAGTCCACAGATGGCACAGATGACGCAGATGTTTAAATCGCTCTCCGGCGAAAAAGCATGTACATTTGCGGTCGAACAAGGAAACGCCAGCGTCCAGTTTTGGATATCGCGTCCCATTATAGCATTTTCGAGGGGGAGTTGGGTAGTCGAGTAGTCAGCCGTCAGCGGGCAGTGGGCAACCGTCAGCAGTCAGCCGCCACCCAACTTTTCACTTCACACTTCACACTTCACACTTCACACTTC
>DYKW01000256.1 GCA_020722405.1 Anaerolinea thermophila | reverse complement strand
CCAGGCTTTGGAAGAAACCTTCGGGACGTTTCCCCTTCTTTTTGAGATGATACGTGCAAAGACTGGCATCAAGCGACAGCCGCCAGTTTTTGGCCTTCAGGCTTCAGGTGCGGGCGAAAGCCTTTCGCCCCTCCTATCACCCGGCTACCTTTAGGCAAAAAGCCTTTCGCTCCTACTACTATGCGACTAGAAACATGATTTTCTTTGCGGCTCTGCGTCTTGGCGTTAAAATAGCAAACCATTACCCTGAATGGATGTGGAAAAACGTGGCGTTTTTCAGGCCGCGATGTCTGCGGCTCGGCAGTGTACCCACAGCATACAATCCAATGATGAGGAATTGCCCATGAACTTGCCCGATGAAATGCCCTTCTTGACCGCTCAAGGTGGAGAACTCAACGGTCAACGCTGGATACTGGAAGATAGTTTGCTGATTGGCCGCGATCCAGATTGCGACATCATCATCCCCAGCCGACAAGTCTCCCGTCATCATGCCCGCCTGGCCCGTGAAGGTGATCAGGTCTTGCTGGAAGATTTGGGAAGCAAAAACGGCACCTACTGCAATGGTCAACCTGTACGCATTGCCACCATCCTCAATGATGGGGATGTGTTGCAAATCGCGCTGGCACAACAATTCGTTTTTCTGACTTCTGACGCCACCATGCCCCTGGGAAGCAATCTGCCCATTGATGCCCTGCACCAGATAGGCACGGAGACCGGGCGTCTCAGACTGGATGCCGGTTCCCGCCGTGTATGGGTGGCCGGGCAAGAGGTCACCCCGCCGCTTTCGGCGGCGCAATTCGTCCTACTGGAAACGCTGTACGCCCACAAGGGAGCAGTTGTTTCGCGCTCAGAGTTGATCACTGCGATATGGGGAGAAAAGGATGCCATTGGTGTATCCGAACAGGCGCTAGACGCCCTCGTACGCCGTCTGCGTGAACGCCTGGCGGAATATGATCCTTCACACACCTACGTCGTCACCGTGCGCGGCCACGGGTTGCGGTTGGATGTTGGTTAGTTAGATAGTTAGGTAGTTGGGTAGTTTGACAAACATCATGGACTACGGCCCATCTGCACCCCCAAACATAAAGAAACCCCAAAGGCACCAAGTCACGAAGTTTGGTTTGTTTCTTTTTTATTTCTTGTTGGTCGTCCCGTAGCGCGGAATTCATTCCGCAACCAAACGATGAGCATCGTGCAAAATCTTCG
>DYKW01000255.1 GCA_020722405.1 Anaerolinea thermophila | reverse complement strand
TCGATGGCATGCCGCGTAGCACGGCGCCAGGGCAGATGATGGTCGAGAAGAACGCCGGCGCTGCCCGGGCGGTTCGGGATGCGCTGGATGCGGTGGGTGGCAGCGGCTCTCCTGCCGGGTCGGCGCTGTGGTATGTGGTGGGGCTGCAACTCTCGCTCAGGGAGTGGGCATTGCGCAATGGCTGGAACGGCAAGCGCATCGACCGAGATGAAGCCAAAGGTATCTTGGTCGCGGCACTCGGTGTGCTGGCTCGGTACTACGGCTATGAGCGTTCAGGCAGTCGAAAGCCATTTGCACAGGTATCCGCTTCTAGCGGATAATGTGACCATGGTTTTTGTGGAACTCCCAATTTTCGTCCGCTGTGCAGCCGAACTGTTCTCGGATGAAGATATGGCCGAGTTGCAGAACACCTTGTTGGAAAACCCCGCCGCTGGTGACTTGATCCCCGGTGGCCGGGGTTTGCGCAAGCTGCGTGTTCCGCTGCCTGGTCGAGGCAAGCGTGGCGGTGCCCGGGTAATCTACTACTGGGGCAGCAAGGAGCAGTGCTATCTGATCTACGCCTACGCGAAGAATGTCAGTGCGAACCTGACGCTGGATCAGCTGCGGCGGTTGGCGGAATTGATGCAAGCGGAGATACGAGATGAATGACAAACAGTTCGATGAGTTGCTGAGCAGCGTACGTGACATGGGCCGCCACATGCGTGGTGAGGCCGTGGCCGGTGTGCGTGTGCAGGAGTTTCCCGAGCCTGACGTCAAGGCGATCCGCGAGCGCACGGGGCTTTCGCAGAGTCGGTTTGCCTACCTGATTGGCGTCAAGCCCAAGACACTTCAGAACTGGGAGCAGCGCCGAGTGCGTCCCGCCGGGCCAGCTCGCGCCTTGCTCAAGATCGTCGAAGCCAACCCCGACGCACTCTCGGCCATTCACGCGTGAAAATTTTGCGGGTCGACAACAAACCTACTTGAATGCTGGCCCCCCACAAGGTACATTAATCTTGTACTTCTGATAACTGCGCCCACCCGATTCGTTCTGGTGGGCGTTGTCGTTTCTGGGCTGGGCGTTCGCCTATCTGCCCAGCGCTGGAGACTCCCCCATGAAACTTCTCATCACCCGCCCGGTGGTTCTTGCCGGCGACGGCGGTACGCGCTCGTTCGTCCCTGGCCTGACGGTCGAGGTCGATTCGGCCACAGCCGAACAGATCCTGGCGCAGCAAGC
>DYKW01000254.1 GCA_020722405.1 Anaerolinea thermophila | reverse complement strand
TACGCTGCCTACAACACCATCTCCGGTTACGGCGCTACCGATCTGGCGAAGATCACTGGCTTCGAAACACTGAGCGTGACTGGCGCAGCTCTCGCAAACACGAACGTTGTTGATCTGTCCAAGATCGCAGGCCTGACCTCCGCGCAGATCCTGGGTGTTGCAAATACTGGTGCTGCTTCGATCACCAACGTTGGTGCTAACAGCACTGTGGTCATCAAGGGCAACATGCAAGCTGGAGCGGACGATGGTTCTCTGGCCATCTCCCTGAAGGACGCGACCGGTACCGCTGATGTGCTGAACCTGACGGTCAATCAGGCTATTACCCAGAACAACGACGGTACGGTTGATACCTTCACCAGCGCTATCACTGGCATCACCACCACGGGTGTCGAGACCCTGAACGTGACCAGCACCGGTACGCTGAGCGCCGCCGTTGATGCTGGCGCGAAGACCGATGTTGCAGTTAACGGTTTGGTGATCACCGACAACAATCTGGTGACCCTGAATGTGCTGGGCGACCAAGCCTTCACCTTCACGTCTGCTGCTGGCATGACCAAGCTGGCTACCATCGACATGAGCGCCAACACCGCTGGCGGCACCGTCAGCGTGGCTAACGCTGTAACCGATGGCACCGCTGCTGCGATCACCATCACCGGTTCCGGCGCAGCCGATACCATCACTGGCTCTGGCAACGTCGACACCATCTCCGGTGGTGCTGGCAACGACAAGATCACTGGTGGTGCCAAGGCTGACGTTCTGTCGGGTGGTGCTGGTAACGATACGTTTGTATACACTGCCGCGGCTGAGTCGACATTGGCTCAGTTGGATGTGATCAGCGATTTCTCTGCCAACACCTACGGTAATGGCACTGACGGGGCTGCTGGTACGGGCGCTGGCACTGATTCCACCAAGTGGACCGGCGATGTCCTGAAGCTTAACGTCGACACCGCCACCTATACCAAGGTTGACGTTAGCGTTCAGACCAGCTCTGCTGATGCTCAAGTGTTCATTCAGAACGTTGCTGACGCTACTACGGATACCATCGCAGCTGCTTTGGACTCGACGACTGGTAAGCTCTACATCGACTTCAGTGGCGATGGTACGGTTGACTCGGTTATTCAGCTGACTGGCGTTACCACCATTACTGAGGCAGCATTCGTGCTGGTCTAATCTCCCCCGGAGACAAGCACCCGCCCTCGGGTAGGTGCTTGAGGTGATT
>DYKW01000082.1 GCA_020722405.1 Anaerolinea thermophila | reverse complement strand
GGCAACTTCTGGATACCGATTACACCTATGCATACCTTGACGATCTACCCGCAGGCCACAAGACATGCTTCGATGTTCTGTTCCTAAACCCTCCAAGTGGCTGGTCATACTATGAGTTTGAGTCTCCAACCTATTGGACAGATGGCAATACGTTACCGAATTTGACTATCCTGAATGATAGCGGCAGTTACGACCCTACTAACAGCGGCTATTATAAGATCATTGGTCAAGTCCGTAACGACCACGGCAGTCGCGTCGAGTATGTTAGCTCTGTGGGAACTTTGTACAATTCTTCAGGCACAGTGGTTGGGTGTGGTTACACTTATGTGAACAGCACTCATCTTGATCCAGGTCAAGTGAGTGCTTTTAAAATCGATTATTATGGACGAGATTATGGCGATGTTGATTCATACCGACTCCAAGTAGACGGGAATCCACAATAGAAATAGGCATAAACGATGAAGTATTGTCCTGATTGTGGTACAGCCCTTGAATTAAGGGAATTTGGGCAAAGGCAGCGAACCTTTTGCCCCCAGTGTCAGCGTATCCACTATGTCCAGTTGAAGGTCGGAGCCGGAGCGCTTATTGAACAAGACGGGAAATTGTTGTTGTTGCAAAGAACCCAGTCACCGTTTCAGGGCAGTTGGAACTTGCCCGCAGGTTACGTAGAATCTGATGAAAGTCCGCTTGAAGCGGTCGTCAGAGAGACGTATGAAGAAACCGGATTGCGTGTTGAGGTAGAGGGATTGGTGGATGTTTACTTCTTTGCCGATGACCCCAGAGGGAATGGCCTCCTCATAGTCTACGAATGCCGTCCTGTGGGAGGCGAGTTGAGGGCCAGCCAGGAAGCGATCAATCCAACCTTTTTTGCAGCCAGGGCTATACCGGAGAATTTAGCCGGAGGAGGGCACAACCAGGCGGTACGTGCCTGGAAAAAGCGTTCGCTCGAATAATGTAGGGGAGGGGCGTGGCGAATAATGCATGGGGCCGAGCGGGCTTTTGCCCGGAGACTACGCAGCGCGTTTAGCCAAGTTTGGCTATAATGCAGAACGTGTATGGTGACCAAATGGAAGCATAAGGGAAAGCAGTTTTACGGATGCCAAAATTTCCCTCGGTGTCGAGTCGTAAAACCTGTTACCAAATAGGCGGGTTTGTTCATTGAAAGTGTACCAACTCCGCTTTCGCGTGACCTGGCGAACGCCCTGGTTGGGTATGCTTACTTTGCCAATGGGAGATACACGATGAAGGTGCTGCCCTTGCCCTCCTGACTGCGCACCTCAACTCGTCCGTGGTGCAATTCGACCAGATCGTTGACCACCGAAAGCCCCAATCCCAGGCCGCCGTGGTGGCGCGTCATGTGGGCTTCCACTTGATAAAAGCGCTCGAAAATGTGCGGCAGGTCACTTTCTGGGATACCGATGCCGGTATCGCTCACCGAGATTTGCGCATAGTCACCTTCGGTGTGCTCGGTGTGCTTGATACACAACGCCACCTGCACCTGTCCCCCGGCGTTGGTGAAGTCTAGCGCGTTTTGTAGCAAATTGTTCAGGATGATTTCCAGTTTTTCCGGCTCACCTGGCACTATTAGGTCGAGCGCGGGCAGCGCCGTGCGCAGCACTATCCCTTTTTCTTGTGCCTGGGCGGCAAAACGCTTGCATACCCTGGTAATTAACTCGCCTAGCGCCACTTCCTGACGGCGCACGCGCGCCGTGCCGCTTTGGTAATTATCCGCTTGCGTGGCGGTTTTGATGATTTCCTTGATGCGCAACGCGCTCTGAATGATAACCTGCACGTGCTCCTTGGCTGATTCGTCGGATAGTATTTCGCGCAGGAACGTGGCATGTCCCAACACCAGCCCCAGGGGAGTACGTAGCTCGTGGGAGGTAATGGCGATGAACTCCCCTTTTTGGGTGTCCAGCGCGGAAAGTTCGTTTTGCAGATGGACTTTTTCCGGCAAGATACTATAGATGAAGGCCAAAAGGGAGAGGTACCCTGCCAGGAGTTCCAGTTGGGAGAGGGAAAAACACGTGAGGGGCGCGTCCCCTTTGGGATCACAGACCACCAATAGGCCTAGTTTGTACCCCTGGTAGGTCATCGGGAACACGACTACCCCGCGGGTGGGCGCGTCATCCTCCAGGTAGATCAACTCCCCAGGGTGATCCTGGCAGGCGGGCTTTGGCGCGGCCATCAAGCACTGCTTTTTGTAGGCCTGCTTCCAAATCTCTTCTTGTCCAGCATCTTGCAGCCAGGCGCGCAGGTTGGCCGGCATATCGGCAGAAAACAGCCATTCCAGTGCTTTCGCTTCGCCTGCCGAGGGGTAGAGCACCAGCGCACCGTATCCCTCTTCGATGGTCTCCAACAGGCGGACGAGCGCTTCTTGGGGCGGCAAATGGTGGCTTTGCAAGAAAATGTTCGTCCAGGGGAGAGGTGTGTTTGTCGTCATCATAGAAGAAATATGGAGGAGAGAAAAGCATAAAAATTATAGCACAGGCTTCTCAATGGGGGTACAATAAACATTGCTGTGATTTGACGGCCACGGCCGGCCGGCAGTGAAATTTCATACTTCCAAGGAGTTACATCAAGATGAGTGCGAATAGAAAAGTTCGTGTAGCCATCATTGGCGTAGGCAACTGTGCTTCCTCGCTCGTGCAAGGTGTCGAGTTCTATAAGAACGCCCCCGACGACCAGCAAATTCCCGGTTTGATGCACGTCAGATTGGGTGGCTACCATGTAAGCGACATTGAGTTTACCGCAGCCTTCGATGTCGTGGATACCAAAGTAGGGAAGGATTTGTCCGAAGCCATTTTTGCTTACCCGAACAACACGTACAAATTTGCCGAGGTGCCCCATTTGGGCGTCAAAGTTTACCGCGGTATGACGCATGACGGGTTGGGCAAGTACCTTTCGCAGGTGGTTAAAAAAGCCCCTGGCCCCACCGACGATATCGTTGGTATTCTGCGAGATACCAAAACGGACGTGGTCATTAATTTCCTGCCCGTTGGCTCCGAGATGGCTACTAAATGGTACGTGGAGCAGGTTTTAGAAGCCGGTTGTGCCTTTGTGAACGGCATTCCGGTTTTCATTGCCAGTTCTGAATATTGGGCCAACCGTTTCCGTGAGCGCGGCCTGCCCATCATCGGCGATGACATCAAGAGCCAGCTTGGCGCAACCATCCTGCATCGTGTGTTGACCAGTTTGTTCGTTGACCGCGGCGTGCGCGTCGACCGTACTTATCAGTTGAACTTTGGCGGCAATACCGATTTCCTCAACATGTTGGAGCGCGAACGCCTGGAATCGAAGAAGATTTCCAAAACCGGCGCGGTGACCAGCATGTTGCCATACACGCTGCCCACAGAAGCGGTGCACGTTGGCCCCAGCGACTATGTGCCATGGTTGACCGACCGCAAATGGTGCTATATCCGCATGGAAGGCACCACCTTTGGCAATGTGCCGCTCAACCTGGAGACCAAATTGGAAGTGTGGGATTCCCCTAACTCGGCCGGCGTGATGATTGATGCCGTGCGCTGTGCCAAATTGGGGTTGGACCGCGGCCTGGCCGGCCCGTTGATTGGCCCGGCATCCTATTTCATGAAGACGCCTCCCAAGCAATTCAAGGATGATGTAGCGCGTGAGATGACCGAGGCCTTTATCCGTGGTGAGTAGCGCGTGCGCGCGGCTCATGAAGGGGATTTTGGGAATCAAAGGTGACGGTCATCTCTTCAAGGGATAGGCCAAGGCTGCCCGTGGATAGGTGATAGTCACCTTCCCCCTTCCATGTCTCCATTTTTAGTAGAGCAGGCTTTCCAGGCTACCGACAGGCTGGAAAGCCTGTCTTACGGAGCAGTTTTCTCAAGTACTGATTATGGAGGATGCTATGAAATCCTGGCGTTTGTATCGTCCCGACGTTTTACCTGATGCCGATTTTCGTTTAGAAGAACGACCAGTCCCTCAGCCACGGGCTGGACAGGTGTTGATTGAAGTGCAGGTTTGTGGCGTTTGTCACACCGATTTGCACACTGTGGAAGGCGACATCACGCCACCGGCCTATCCAATTACCCCTGGGCATCAGGTGGTGGGTCGCATTGCTGCTTTGGGTGAGGGGGTAACGACTTGGCGCGTGGGGCAGCGAGTAGGTGTGCCCTGGCTGTATGCCGCCTGTGGGGAGTGTGAATTCTGTCGACGCGGGGAAGAAAACTTGTGTCCGCAGGCGCGCTTCACAGGCTTTCACGCCGACGGCGGTTATGCGGAATTTATGTTGGCCGATGCCCGCTATGTGCTGGCCTTGCCGGAGGGCATTTCCGATCAGCAGGCCGCGCCCTTGTTGTGCGCCGGTATCATTGGCTACCGTTCGTTGCACAAGGCCGATTTGCAGCCCGGTGAACGCTTGGGGTTGTTTGGCTTCGGCGCCAGCGCCCACATTGCCATCCAGGTTGCCCGCCATTGGGGGTGCCCGGTGTATGTCTTCACCCGTTCGGCCGAGCACCGTCTACATGCGTTGGATTTGGGGGCGGTGTGGGTTGGCGATGCTGAGGACGAAGCCCCGGAACGCCTGGATCGGGCGGTGATTTTCGCGCCGGCCGGTGCGTTAGTGCCTTTGGCGCTGGAAAAATTGCGTCCCGGCGGCACGTTGGCCATCAATGCCATTCACATGTCGCCCATTCCACAAATGCCTTATTCGCTGATCTATGGTGAACGCACGCTGCGCAGCGTCGCCAATGCGACCTATCGAGATGGTGTAGAATTCCTGCGCTTGGCAGCGGAAATTCCTGTGCGCGCGGATACCCAGGTCTACCGTCTCGAAGAGGCACGCCGCGCCTTGGACGATCTCAAGCACAGCCGTATTCGGGGAGAGGCGGTTTTGCGAATTGGGGATTGATGGACGGGTCACGGTGGAATGCAAAATGCAAAATGCAAAATGCAAAACTACCTAACTACCTAACTATCCAACTACCTAATTACGGTATTGCCAAATACCTGGTTTGTTCGTCGTAAAAGTCAAAGAGTGCCCGATAGCGCAACGTACAGGTGGCTCCCTCGGGGACATCCAACACCATCCACCCGCTGGTGGTCGCGCCGGGAAACAGGCGCACCTCACTCAGACGGGGCGATGGGGCGACGACGTCGGCCTCTTCGTAGATGGTTTTGCCATCTAGGCAATCTATCGTTGAGGAGATGAACGCGTTGTAACGTTCGTCGGTGTGTGTGGCCTGTACGGTAAGACGTACGGCCAGGTATTCGCGCCCCTCAGCGGGGGCAGTGTTGAAGCGATTGGCCTGCGAGATGAGTTGCCAGGCGGCCGCGCCGCGCAGGGACTCATCTATTCGCAACGTCCACCCATGAACGCTGACCGTTTCCCCGGCAGGCGCAGGGGCGTCGGGGCGTGTACCCAGGTCACCGGAGGGGGCAAGCGCTGGGGTTGACCCCGTCACGGCTGCGTTGGGAGAAAGTGCCAGGAAGGTGATGGGTTCTTCTCTGTCATCAGAATTGTAAAACAAGAGCAGATTGTCATCTCTGCTTTGCACCAGATACGGCACCCAGCCTTCTGCGATGGATGCCGGAGACAGGGTATCGGGCAGGCGAGGCTCTGGGGGCACTGTGCCTTCATAAAATAGGCATACCCCAGGTTGCCGGTTAACATGAAATAACGGGGGGGAGATGAAATCTCCCTATTGCTATCATTCCCGACCCACAACCGAATCAGCATCCAAGTGAAGCCGTCTGGCGCGGGGGCGTTGTACCTGTTTGCCTGCTCCAATTCTTTCCAAGCCGATTCGCCTTGCAGAACCTCCAGGACGCGAAAACTTACATCGCGCGCGCTGGCTGTTTCTCCATAGGGTACAGGATGGGTGCGGCTGAAACCAACGCCTGTTTTTTGCGTTGATTGCTCGGGTGTAGCCAATATCTGGCCAGAAGCCGTCGGAATAGGTGGCAGTGTTTCGCCAGGCGCCGATGGCAGTGTTTTGCCAGGCACCAGGGTTTTGCAGGCCAGCCCCACGACCAGCCAGCCAACCAAGAACCACATCTTTAGAATGCGTGAGTTTTTCGCCACGTTTCTATTTTTCCAAGGTGTTTTTCATCGTGCTCGAAAGTGTAACGCGCGATCCAATCGGATAACGTGAGATCGCCTAGCCAAGGGTAGCGTTTCCCCAGGTTGTGCTCGGAGATTGCCTCCACGCGCAGGATAGTTTGATCCCGAATGGTGACAAAGTCTTGCCAGACGAATTCAAGGGGACGATTCTTGCTTTGAGCGTACCACTCGGCGTTGATTTCATCTCGGCTGCGAGTAGAAAAATGTGCTGTAGATGGTTTGCGCCCATTTTTGAGGTGCCAAAGTGCCGTGATGAGTTGGGCTTCCCAATGGGTCAAGTGCGCTAGGGTGTCTTTGAGTGTCCACTGTTCCTCGTAGGGCAAATCAAAGGCTTCCTCTGGCAGCGTTTCAAGTGCATCGAGTAGGTCGGAGCGATGTGCCTCCATTTTTGTGAGTAAAGTGGTTTTGTCCATAGGAAAATTTTGTGGTGAATATCTCTGCTTGCGGCGCAACTGGTTGTTTTGGCGGTGCTTGTCTGTTTTATGCCTACACAACCGCAGTTGGCAAATCTGTTCAGATAGGCGTTTTTATGGTATAAATTAATTGCCCTGCTGTGTACGTGCTTGCTGTTCAATATAGGCGCTGAGCCAACACTTTTACGAATGGGTTCTAACTTACGAGAGGGACGCGATAGGCTGGAGCCAAGGCGGAACTTTCGGGGCGGAGCCCAACCCTGCGTAAGCAGGTTCAGACCTGAACAGACACACGGCATAGCGGGGTAACGCTTTTTTTTAAGGAAATAGGCGGCGAGTTTTGACTTCTGCGATGGCATCTTTACGGTAACGATAGAGTTTTGCGGGGCGGCCTTGCCCTGTGTGATAGATGCCCGTTTCTTCGATGACATTGGCTTTCAAGATGCGGCGACGGAAATTCCGCTTGTCCAATGTTTCGCCTAAGATGATCTCGTAAGTTTGTTGCAATTCTGTTAGGGTGAATTCTTCGGGGAGTAACTCAAAACCCACAGCAGTGTATTCTAATTTGTAGCGTAGACGGCGTAAGGCATAGCGTAAAATATCGGTGTGGTCAAAGGCCAGTGCCGGCAAGGTGGTGATGGCGTGCCAGTGGGCTGCTTGTACGTCGCTCTCGCCTGGCCCTGCTATCAGGCGATTGCCGGATACCAGGGCAAAATAGGCCACGCTGACGACGCGTTCGCGCGGGTCTCGCCCTGGATCGCCATAGGTGTAAAGTTGTTCTAGATAGCATTCTCCTTCCAGGCCGGTCTCTTCTCTCAGTTCCCGTAGTGCGGCTTCTTCCAGGCTTTCGTCAATATGGATGAAGCCGCCGGGGAGTGCCCACATGCCTTTAAAAGGTTCCTGGGCCCGCTGCACGAGCAAGACGTGCAATTCCTCCTCTTGCAGTGTGAAGATGACAATGTCTACAGTTAATGCTGGGCGGGGGTAATCGTAAGTGTATGGCACGCTCTGGTATCCTTCCTGCGAATTTTTGTAACGGACGACCTCTGGCTTTGGAAATTCATCCACAGATGCCGTAGATTGAATCGGCGATATCTGTGTTACCTACAGTCTTGCGTTGTGACATGTAGGAAATTGCAAATTTCGCATGTAAAGAGTATAGCGCAAGATGGGCAAATTTCAAGGCAATTCTCAATATGGGTTTGATTCATCCGCAGATTTTGCAGAGGGCGCAGATTCAAAACAAAAATCTGCACCATCTGTGGATAGGGGCCTTCATACTGAGAATTGGTATCATCTCAAAAAGAAGGGGAAACGTCCCGCGAAGTACCCGCAGGGTGAA
>DYKW01000081.1 GCA_020722405.1 Anaerolinea thermophila | reverse complement strand
GGTCTTTCAGGGTTTTTCCGTTTTCGTTGGTGATGAAGGTCAGGTCAGTGGTCATGGCTGGCTCGCAAGGTTTAAATCGCAAAAAATATGCGCTTATTTGTAACTACCTACCCTCTCGCGAGTAGGAGGACTGGCTGATGGGCAACGCAGCGTCACAAAGACATTCCGCTCCTGCTTGCGGCAGGTGGAAATCACCGCTTGCAAGCGGGCATATACTCTTGCGCTCCGGTTGGTGCGGAAGCAACCGCTCACTTTCTGCTTGACTTTGGCCGGGCGCAGGTCTCGTTCGGCCTGGTTGTTGGTGAACGACACGCCCTCCACCGGCGCAAAGGCCAGAATCGCATCCTCGTGCTCCGTCAGACGGCGCAACAGATTCCACCCCGGCGTGCTTTTGGGGCGACCTCGGCCGACCTTGAGTTCGGGTGGTGGTTCTTCCAGTTCCGCCCGGCTCAGAATCTGGCGATAGCGTTGGCGCGCTTGGGTCGCCGCCTCCCCCGGCAACGGGAGCACCTTACCATAGCGTTCCAGCAAGAAGGCACGCATTTCACCCGCCCACACCGAACCGTTTTCCACCAGCCCTTGCAATTCCCGCAGAATGTGCGCATTGCAAGCGCCGTGTTTTGCCTGCGTAAATTTGTAATACGCCGCCATGTGGTCGTGAATCGCCCACCCGCTGAACCCCGGCAAGATCGAAGACTCGCTGCACAATGCCTTTTCGCCACGCTTCGGATGCACAAACAGATGAGGGGCGCACCCGGTCAGGTTTCCCGATCTGGCGCATGGTCTTGCCTTTGTGCTCCGGCTGCCCGCCCGACGCTCGTTTTTCTCCCTTGGGCAACACCGGCTGCACCCGCTTCTTCCGATATCCATCACTGCTCGGCGGCTTATGGCTGTTCCCGCTGTTCAGTTCCAAGCGCCGCCGCTCGGCATTCTCGGCTTGCAAGCGAGTATTTTTGGCCTGCAAGCGAACATTTTCGGCTTGCAAGTGCGTAATATCCGCCCGAAGACGGGTGACTTCGGCTTCCAGAGAAGCCAGCCGTTTAAGCAGGGCATCCATTTCCGGCAGTTTCGTGACCACGGCGACAGTTTAGCACATCTCCTGAAAAATGGATAGGCAGTTACGAATAATCTGCAAATCTTCAGTCAATGCTCCAACCCTGGCGTTAACTGCCCTATAACAAAATCATAGCGTGCCATTAACGAACTCTTCTTCTGTTGTTAATCAACAACTGCTACGATAATTAGCAAAAGCAACCTCTGCATTAGGCAAAGGACAACTCATGGAAATTAAACAAATCGAACAAAATTTTGTGCCCGTAATTGAGAGTTCCTCAGTGCTGCTAACCCCCACCTGGGATAAGCAAATTGCGGCTTGGGTCTCGCGCTTATCTAGCCCGCCCCTGCTCGTTGCAATTGGCATTGCACTTGCGGCAGCGTCCATTGGCTCATCGTCAGCCTGGTTGTGGGCCGCATTTTATACGGCGCTGGCAATATTGCTGCCCGTGATCTACATTGTATGGAAAGTACAACGCGGGGAAATCGCCGATTTTCACATCAAGGAGCGTTCAGAAAGAATTCGCCCGATGTTATTGACGCTGATATTGTCATCGGTGGGCTGGCTGGTAATGTGGTGGGCAAAAGCTCCTTTGACCTTATCCATTTTTGCGGGTGCCGGTGTAATTCAAGTGGCGTTCTTACTTGGAGTGACACTCCGCTGGAAAATTAGCGGACACAGCACTGCTGCAGCGGGCTTTGCTGTTTTTGTATTGGCATTGTTTGGGCGACCTGCTACACCGATATTACTGCTGATCCCCCTCGTCGTCTGGGCACGCATGCACAGACATCGCCACGATCTTGCCCAGACGATTGCCGGCTCACTGGCAGGAATTGCCTACATGCTTGTGGTGCTTTACCTGGTTAACTTGAACGGTTTAACTTTCTCGTTCTAATGCGCATTGCTATCTTTACAGAAACCTTTTTGCCCAAAGTTGATGGCATCGTGAATACCATTTGCCATCTGCTGAATTACTTGGCCGAACACGGTCACGTCAGTATTCTGTTCGCTCCTGAAGGCGGGCTGCAGCAGTATGCAGAAACTCCGATCGTCGGTCTGCCGGCCTACCCCTTTCCGCTATATCCCGAATTTAAACTGGTGCCCCCCTGGGTGGCAGTCCAAAGCCAATTAACCAGATTCCAACCCGATCTGGTTCTGCTAATAAACCCCGCCTCTTTAGGTGTTGCCGGCTTGCTTGCCGCACGTCACGCTGATTTGCCCATTGCCGCATCCTATAACACTGATATCCCCGGTTATACCGAACAGTGGGGTTTCGGCTATCTCAAGGAACTCGCCTGGACGTACTTCCGTTGGATTCACAATCAGGCCGATCTCAATTTTGCTCCCTCCCAATTTACCTTGCAGAGTCTTCGCTCACAGGGATTTCACCGCGTGCGCTTATGGAGCCGCGGGGTAGATGCACAAAGATTCCACCCCTCGATGGCGAGTATGCAGTGGCGGGAGAAATTATCGGGGGGATATCCAAACGCGCCGTTGTTGCTGTATGTAGGCAGATTGGCGCGCGAAAAGCGGGTGGACATGCTCCGCTTGGTGTTAGCTACCATACCCGAGGCGCATCTTGCCATTGTAGGGGATGGGCCGGCCCGCCCTCAACTGGAAGCACAATTTGCAAGCACCCATACGGTATTTACCGGTTATCTCAAAGGCGATGATCTGGCTCACGCGTACGCGTCGGCCGACATATTCACATTTCCAAGCGCCAACGAGACATTTGGGAACGTGGTTCTGGAGGCCATGGCCTCTGGCCTGCCTGTAGTGGCGCCGAACTCGGGTGGGGTGACCGATATTGTTCAGCACCAGAAAACCGGCTTTTTGTTTCTGCCCAATAACGCCGAAGACATGGTTCAGGCCGTGCAAAAACTGGTGCATAACCCGGTTTTGCGCTCACAAATGAAACGAAACAGCCGCTCCCTGGCAGAGCAACGAAGCTGGGAAGTCATTTTCGATCAGATGCTGGCACACTTTGAAACACTGCGCGCCACAGATCAGGCCCGGCAGCCTGGCTATCCTTGATACAATCTCGCACTGAAAAGTGCAAAGCGTGAAGTGTGAAGTGGTGTTTGCTGATTCTCAACAAAATCTGGGGAGACATCTTCGGCATACGGCGTTTGTGGCGCACATTCCATGAGCCCACCGCAAGCCGATTTGATCCGCTCACCAAAGGCGGGAAAAGGTAAACCGGCACTCATTCTTCATCCAATTCCTTTAGCAACGCGATATCCCGTTCCAGGCTGCGACGGCGCATTGCCAGGCTCGCCAGATAGCCAAAGAGCACAACGAAAATCACGACATATCCGGCAATCATGTAAGCCGTGGTTTCAGCGGGGCCTTCCATTTGGGTCAAAATGTGTAACCAAACCATCAGATGACTTCCTTTTAGCGCACCACTTTGAGGCGCAATTGTTCGACTTTCTGCATCAGGTTGCCCAGCCGCACACGGTGCCACAATACATCCACGAAGTACACCGAGAAGGTGAACACGCTAAACAGTAAGGTGTGCAGCATCTTGGGGGACATATCAAATTGTCCTTCTGCGCCGGAGCCGCCACCGCCAATCACCACCGGGTGAATGGTGCGCAACAGACGAATAGAGAGGAAGGTCATCGGCACACTGAGAAAGCCCAGCAGGACATACACGGCCCCAAAACGCGCCCGGCGCTCGGGGTCTTCGATACCGGCGCGCAACATCAAGTACGCAGCGTACACCAGTTCCAAAATGGCGGCCGTCGTCAAGCGCGGGTCCCACGTCCACCAGGCATTCCAGGCCGGACGTGCCCAGATGGAACCGGTCACAATAGCCACAAAGAAAAACACCAGGCTGACTTCCACCGCGGCGACCTCAACCACATCCCATTTGAGATCGCCGGTGCGCAGATAAAGCACGCCCGCCACCGCGGCGACCATGAAGCCCAGCAGCCCTACCCAGGCATGGGCTACGTGGAAGTAGAAGACACGTTGGACATTGCCCATCACGGCTTCCATAGGGGCATAGAAAAACACCAATCCCGTTGCGATGGCGATCAGTACCGCGCTGGCGATATCTAAAAATTTAAGAGCAGGTTTCTTTGGTTCCATAAAATCATTCCTCGACAACGTAATCGAAAACCATGAACGCGATGGCTACGAAAATGACATCGTATACCAGTAACAAATTGAACCAGGGCGCAATATCGCGCCACGGAGAAGCATCCAGAAAACCGGCGCTGGCTTTGACCGCGGCAATCAAAATCGGGATCACCAGCGGGAAGAGCAAGATGGGCAACAGCATGTCACGGGTACGCGTTTGTACCGACATGGTCGAAAGCAGCGTACCTACCGCCACATAGCCCACCGAACCCATCAGGATAATCATCATCAGCCCGAGGTTGAACAAGTTCACGTTATACAGCACACTGTAAACCGGCAGCACGATGGCTTCGATGACTAACATGAAGGCCAGATTCCCAAGGGCTTTCCCGAAGTAGATGGCGCTGCGGTCCACAGGTGCCAGCAAGAGACCATCCAGACAACCGCGGTCTTTCTCGGTCGCCATAGAGCGGTTCAACCCCAGGGTACCCGCGAACGCAAAGGTGGCCCACAAGACCCCGGAGGTCACCTCCCGCCGGATGGCCGGTTTGAGATCCAGCGCAAAGTTGAAGATCAGGATAACCAACAGGGCAAAGACCAGCATGGCCGAGAGCAGTTCTCGGCTGCGCAACTCGGCGGAAAGGTCTTTCCACAAAATCGCCAGCGTGGTGCTACCCAGGGAGGGGTGTACTTCGGCTTCTGCAGGGGGGATGGGGTTCATATCGTCAACTCACGGGCAGCGGGCTTTTCAACAATGGATTGGCGGTAAAAGCGCAGCAGCGCATCCGGGCCAATCTCGTCGCGGCTAGCGGAAGCCACAATTTTTCCTCCCGAAAGCACATCGAAGCGCGAAGCCAGGTCACCAATGCGCGCCAGGTCGTGCGAAGTCATCACCACGGTACGGCCACGGGCAGCCACATTGCGTAAGACATCATCCAACATGGCGCAGGCATCCTGGTCGAGGCCGGTGTGCGGCTCGTCGAAGAGCATCACGTCCGGATCGTGCAAGACAGCCCGACCAATCGCCAGGCGCTGCTGCATACCACGTGAGAAAGTACGCACCAGGTCTCTACGGCGGGATGCCAGCCCAACCATCTCCAAAACCTGCTCGATGCGTGCCTCGAGATTGCGCACGCCATACATGCGTGCATAAAAGCGCAAGTTTTCTTCGGCAGTCAGATCGCCATACAACAGCGGTTGGTGAGAAACCACCCCCAAACGCCGGCGAACCGCCGAAGCCTGCGCCGGAAGGGCATAACCGGAAATGGTCACCTGCCCCAACGTGGGACGCGAAAGGGATGTCAGGATACGCAGGAAGGTGGTTTTGCCGGCCCCATTGGGGCCGAGTAAAGCCACAAATTCCCCGCGCGCCACCTGAAAATCCAGGCCGCGTAGCACCACCTTGGGGCCAAAGCGTTTGACCAATTTCTTAACCTGAATCACGAGTGGTCCTCATCCAACAAATCCTTCAAATGCTCCTTGAGCGCCGCACGGCGGGCACGGTAGGCATCTTCGGGCAGGTCGCCTTCTTTGTACAGGTCATCCAAGGCGATAATGGCATCCATCACGGTTTGTGGATCGTCCATCTCGCTCAGGTCGTCCGAAGGTTCTTCGTCTTCTTCCTGTTCGCGGGTTTGACGATAAAACCAGATACCAACCCCAATCAACACCACACCGAAGGCCCCCAAACCGATTGCCAGGCTGCTACTGGAGCCGTCGGCGAGAGAAATGCCGCTTTCTCCGCCGGCCTTGCCGCTAATAGTGGCCTCGAACGTACTACCGGCACTCAGCCCCTTGCCGGTATAAGTGCGATAGATGGCACCCTGCACATCACGGGTACCGCTATCTTCCAGGCCAGCACCTTTGAGTTTGATGCCATCCGGCACCATGAACAACGTAGCATCCACTTTGATGGGGTACGACTGGCGGAAAGTGATTTTTTTGTTATATGGCAGCGTAGTGGCGTACAACACCTGGTACTGCCCCTGACCAGGATGCACCGTCAGCGTATCCATAAAGCCATCCGCGGTCGGCAAATAGCGGCCGCCCAGCACACCATCTTGGAATTGCGGTTCACCGGCACCTTCAGGCAAAGTAAAGGGCACCACGCCGCCATCCGGCTCTGAAGGGACGAGCGTCTGGTTGCTGTTGTTGGAAATGACATACAGCTCTATGACTTGCACCACGTCTGGCTGGTTAAAATCGAAGAAAATGTGCAGACGGTCTACCGAAAGCACCGAAGTGTCATGAGTGGGCTCGAAGATAGTGACGGGGAGTTCAACCACATCATCACCATCTTGAAAAGCGCCAATGTCGGAGCCATAGGTCGCACCGGCATACGAGACGGTGGTCACAAACAGACGTTCGGGGAGTATTTCGAGGTCTTCGAAGGCATAGACGCCATTTTCATCCAGGGTGGTCGTTTCGGTGAAAACCGGAGCCATATTTTCGATGACATACAACGTGACGGTCAGCCCGGCCGGGGCAGCGGATGCCTCGGTGCTGCCATTGGTAACCGCGCCGCGCACCACCCCCAAGGGATGTTCCGGCGTGGGGGAGGCCATGGCAACGGTAAGCGTACCGCTGACGGTCACCGCCGGGGTGGCCTGCGGTTCTACCGCAAGTGCCCCTTTATCGGCAAAGGACAGGCTACGCAGGAAAACAGTCAATGCCCAAATGTCCTCCTGGCTGAGTTTGTCGCCAAAAGCGGGCATATCTCCCTGCCCGTTGGTCATGACAGCCGCCATGTCTTCCGCCGAAAGTCGCGCCATAAAGGCTTGATCGGTAAAGACGGCCACATCGCTCAATTGGGCGGCATCTGGGCCATCTCCATTGCCGCTTTCGCCATGACAGCGGGCACAATTTTCGGCAAATAGCGTTTCGCCGCGTGTCAACACATCTGCGGGGGCACTCAGCGTAAAGGCATAGGCCACCACGTCCCAGCGTTCGCCATCCGACAAACCGGCAAAAGGCGGCATGAATTTATCAATGCGCCCATTGGTGACGACCGCGTACCATTCGGCAGGAGTAAACTGACGGGCAAAGTCTACCTGCCCTAAGGGCGAGGGGGGATTAGGCAATTGTGCGGCCTGAGGGCCATCTCCCAGCCCTTGCGAGCCATGGCAGGGGAGGCACTCTTCTTCGTAAATGGCTTTGCCGTTAGCGGGATCAGGCGCCACTAACGGGTACATCGGCCCGGCGTTCTGCGGCGCTGTGGGCTGCACGGTTACTACGGCTTGCACCTCCGCCCCTGGCGGCGGGGTGATGTCTTCGGCCATAGAAAAACCACATGCCGAGAGAAACCCGGCAACAGTCAATAAAACCAGGGTAAGCAATACAACACGGGAAAATTTCATAAATATACCTTGTTCTTAGGACTTGTCCAAAAACAACTTCGCACTTTTGCCAATCAATACGGTAGCATGTAGCGAGGTTTTGAGCGTATAAAATTCTAACGAGGATGAACGAGAACTGATGTGCAACCTTTGCAAATTTGTCGAAAATAGAACGCAAAGACGCCAGGACGCAAAGAAAAAGCCGTTTTTAGTCGGGTAGTCGCGTAGTCGTTTCGTCGAGTAGTCGGGCATTCTGCATTCTGCATTCTGCATTCTGCATTTGTTTGCTGACGGCTAACGCCTATTCACTTGCCTTCGCGTCTTCGCGACTTTGCGACGTATCTGATCTGAAAATAGATTTTCATGTCTGGTGGTGAAAAT
>DYKW01000080.1:4845-7858 GCA_020722405.1 Anaerolinea thermophila | reverse complement strand
AAGTCGCCATGAAAAATAATTTTCACCACCAGACATGAAAATCTATTTTCAGATGAAAACATTAATTTTTCGTTTCTTGATTGCCCTGTTGTTGATTACCCCACTTATTGCCGGCGCCTTCCCCGCACCGGCACGCGCCGCGACCTATGGTGATGTTGTCATCAGCGAAATCATGTATGACCCGATCGGAGCAGAGCCGGACACCGAGTGGGTAGAACTGTACAACCCCGGCAGTGTGGCCGTAGACATTAGTAGTTGGGTATTGACGGATGATGCCAACTACCCTGGCGGTACAATTACCGAAGGCTATTGTACTATTCCCGAATCCACGAGCATTCCCGCAGGCGGCTTCCTGGTAATTTCCCAGGCCGCTCTGACAGAAATCGACGGTGAAGTGGTTTGCACGCCCAGCGGCACTTTCGAGTTGAATAATGCCGGAGATCAATTGGCGCTTTTCAGTGCAGCCCCCGCGAATGAACGCATCTTCGGTAGTTTGGTGGTAGCCTATCCCGATTCGGCGCCTACAAATTTGGGTGATGCTATTGGTTTGCATTATCCGATGGCGGGCTGGAGCGGTGCGAGCGGTGATTGGGCGGTGGAAACGACCGACTCAGGGGCGACGAATTACCGTTATCACACGGCCGGCGCGGCCAATGATGGCTGGAGTGGCTATGTCCTCACGAACCACACCATTATCGCCGATGGCACGGTGAGCGAGTGGCAGGCCAATGGCGAGCAACTCGGTTCAACGGACGGCGTGGATTTTTATGTTACCTGGGATGCCGATTACATTTACGTGGGCATGGTCGGTGGGGACACGAGCAACGACAAATACAACGTGCTCATCGATACCGACCCATTGGATAGTGGTGTGGATAACAGCGGCAATGCCAATGTGGATTACTGCGGTGCTACCTTTGCCGATGATGGCAAAGCCGATTATGCCATTCAACTATATCCCACAGGCACAGCCTACGCTCAGGCCAGTGGCGCCAGTTGGGACGCCTGGGCGCCTGCTGGTAGCGGTGGCAACCGCGGTATCGGGCAGGTGGAATTCTATATCCAGAAGAGTGATTTGGGGTTGACCAGTGGGGATGCGGTAGGCTTTTATCTGTACGCTTGTAATAGCAGCAATCAGGTATGGGCTGCCTGGCCGCCGGAAAACGAAGTTAATACCGGTAGTACGGATGCATTGACTACCCGCGTGGTCTTTGAAAATACGTATGCCAATCGTGCTCCGCGTTACGAAGGGTCAATGCGCGGCTCCCAGACGATGCCTGCAAATGCTGGCGGCCAGGAACTTTTCTTTGATGATGTCGCCGGTACTGTTGATTATTATGCCCGTTTGTATGTCACTACATCTGGAGGAGTCACCTGTACCGTAAAGATTACCACGCGCGGCAATGCCCTGGCAACCCGTCTGGATGGTGGGCTGCGGCGGTCTTATGACATCACGCCGCAAAATTGTACCGGCCTGGCGGCTACGATCACGTTGAAATTCAATGATGGCAGCATGAGCGGCGCCCCCGATGAGTTCCGCGGCGCCTCGGCGAACAATACCCGCCTGTACCGTTGGGATGGCACCGCCTGGGTTTCTGTCGGTTCAGCATATAATTCAACGAACAAAACGGTGTATACCACGGCTCCGCAAACCACCTTCTCTCCCTGGACAGCAGGCGATACAACGGCGGGTTCTCTGCCTACTGCTATTACCCTGGACAGTATGCGCGCGGTCTCGCATGGTGGCTTACCGGCCTCTGTGCTTCTCCTGGTGGGAATGAGCGCATTGAGTGGCTTTATCTTGTGGCGAAGGCGAATTTGACCTTTGGATGTCCCCGTGTGCACAGGCGGCGGCTGTATTTCAGCCGCCGCCTGTTGTTTTGGGCCGTTGGTAGTGTGTGCTGGAATATCCGCCTACGGTGCACTGCTGCCGAGTGCCTGCTGCATTACGGCCAATACTGCTTCTCGAATGGGCAGCAATACTTGCGCACCGTTGCTTGGCACAGTGTAGGGGAGAACCTGTTGTGGGCCGATGTAGTACGATTGGATGTTGCCGCTCTGCCCTACGCTCTGTGCCAACGGTAGTAAAGGTTGAATATCGGCCAGGCTCAGGTCGGTAAACACATTTTGTTGGTAAATGGCGAACAATTCAGGGGCTCGTTGGATGGCATTCAAACTTAGCAAACGGTAAAAAATAGCCCGCAGGACTTCTTGCTGGCGGCGGGCGCGGTCAAAATCACTGGTGGTATAACGTGAGCGCACATACCATAGTGCTGTCTCACCGTCCATGTGTACCACACCGGCCGGCACGCTGTAAGTGCCATGTCCATCACGGTGGTCACTGAGGGGCATGGCTACGTGTACATCGATGCCGCCTAAACTGTCTATGACGTTTTGAAAAGCAAACAGGTTGATGCGCACGTAGTGATCCGGGCGCACGCCAAAGTTGTACTCAAAAGTTTGCGCCAGGGCATCGAAGCCTCCCCACGCCATGGCGGTGTTGATGCGCTGCATCGTCCAGCCGGGGACGTAGACGTACAGGTCACGCGGAAAGGAAGTCAGATGAATGCTTTGCTGTGCCGGATCAATGGTCAGCAAGATAATGGTGTCGGTGCGAAAGCCCCCATCATAAGGGCGTTGATCGGAACCGAGCAACAGGATGTTGATTTGTCCTTCGGGATGCGCCAGCAAACCCATTGGCGGCGGAATTTCCACCGATGGCCATACAATTGGGCCGGGGTAATCTCCCCACGTTTTGCCACTGCCGGTAGTTAGCGTAGTTTCCGGTGTGGGGCTGGGTAATGTCGTTGGTTGCAAGGTCGCGGTCAGAGCCAGTGGGCGGAAGGGCGTTACCGTGGGCGTAGCATTTGCCGGCACAGTAACCAATGGGCCATGTGCTGCTACTTGTACAACCGGATTGGTGGTCATGCCCAGGGGCGCAAAAAGCAGCGGTAGGTTGCACCCCAGCGATGCCAGACTGATCACCAGCAGGCCGATGATTAAGGCGTAGGAG
>DYKW01000080.1:0-4745 GCA_020722405.1 Anaerolinea thermophila | reverse complement strand
GCACCCCAGCGATGCCAGACTGATCACCAGCAGGCCGATGATTAAGGCGTAGGAGTGGGAAGCAGCAGCAGTGTGGGGGTGGGTGTGGGGGTCCATGTAGAGGTGGACGTTGGTATGAGGGTTGGGGTTCCGGCGGGAGAGGTTGGGCTAGGGCTAGGGGATGGCGTAAATGTGGCTGTGGGCGGTATCGGTGTGACCGTTGCCGTTTGTGTGGTTGTGATGGCCGCTGTTGGGCTAAGGGTTGGTGAGGCCGACGGATTGGTTGGGACAGGTGATGGTGGGGTGGATGTTGGCGATGGCGTAAAGGGAAACGTGGGGGTTGCGGTTGCGGCGTATGGGGTGGGAGATGGACTGACGGTGAAGGTTGGCGTCTGGCTGGCAAGCGCAGGGGTAATCGTGGGGACGTTCGGCACGTACAGGCGTTGCCCGGCGCGAATGGCCGTGTCGTTCCCCAGACAGTTTGCTTGCTGCAAGGTTGTTACGCTAACCCCAAAAGCCAGGCCGATGCGAAACAGGTTTTCACCTGGTTGTACGGTGTAGAAAACCCATCCTGGGGGTGGACCGCATTGTATAACCGGTGTCGTAGGTGGCGCGGGCACATACAAGATAGCGCCGACCGGAAGGCTTTGGCCGGATAGACAGTTGGCGGTTTTAAGGGTTTGCAAGTCTGTGCCATATTGGACGGCCAATGAGTCCAGCGTTTCTCCGCTTTGCACGGTGATTGCTATCCAGCCAGCAGGCGGAGGGCAGGCTGCTGGAGGAGGAATCGTGGCGGTAGGGGGGGGCATCACACGCGTGGGGGTAGGTTGACCAGGGGTGAGGAGTAGCGGCGTGGGGAAGGATAACGTCGGTGTGGGGTGGGCAGGTTGTGCAGACGCCGGACGGTTTTCCTGTAAGGAAGTGTAGGCACCTCCCAACACCAGCAGGACGGAAATCGCCGCCAGGAGTATCCCGAATAATGGAGAAAAGCGTTGGGTAATAGGGCTCATTTTGCGCTTGCAGGTGAGGAGGATTTCGATTGGGCGAGTGGGAGCAACACGCTAAAGGTTATCCCTTTTCCGGGTTGGCTATCTGCCCACAGCCGGCCTCCTTGTGCTTCGACGAGTGTTTTGGCAGTGGTCAGCCCAACACTGTTTTCGCCTACCCCAGGGATGAATGCGTTTTCACTGTGGTATAGACGTGAAAAAATGCGCGGGATGTCCTCAGTGGAGATGCCGCCACCCTGATCGGTAATTTGTAACAGTGCGAAGGCCAATTCTCCGCCTTCTTCGCGCTCCAGGCGAACACTAAACTTGACCTCCCCATTGTTGGGTGTAACGCTGGCGGCATTTTGCAACAGGTGAATGAGGGCTTGCTGTAGGCTATCCTGGTCAGCAGAGATGACCGGCAGATTTTCAGGTAGGCTGATTCGTAAGGCGATACTCTTTTCGCGCATCAGGCTGCCGGTGGTTGCCAGGGCATAGTCAATCACCTTGCTTAAGGCGATTTGTTTTTTTACAAGCGAAGTTGGCGGCGTCCCCATGGTGACTACTTGAATTAAGTCCTCAATCAGTGCGCCCATGCGTTCGATAGAAGCATGAATGCGTTCCAGGAATTTGCGTTGCAAGGCACCCAAAATGCCGACCGATTCACCCAAGAGGAGATCGGTATACCCCAGGATGGAAGACATTGGTTGGCGCAATTCTTGGGAGATGTTGATTAATGCTTGACGCTGGGCGTCTGTAACGGGCTCGCCTTTCTTAGCCAATAGTGCCCGGTGGTCGGCTTCGGAGAGCAATTGTTGGAGACGCGCGATTTCACTCAGGGCGGCGCGCAATTCTTGCTCCAATTGAGTTGGTTGTCCATTGTTCGAAGGTGTGACACCTTGCTCCAGTTGCTTCTTCAGATTTTGATTTTCTGATTGTAGTTGGGCGATTAATTTTTGAGCAGTTTCCTGGGCTTCAAGTAGCGCCTCGAGATCACCACTGGCTGAGGATGTAGATGGTGCCGCACGCAGCGCTTTGATTTCTTCGGCCAGGCGTTTTTGTGCTTGTTCTGCTGCTTGTCTAGCCTGCTCCGTGGTTTGAAGAGCGGTGCGAGATTGCTCCAACGCTTTGTTTAGGGTCTGCCATTGCGTTTGGCGGGTTCTCTCCTGGGCAATTGTCTGGGCAATTTGCCACAGTAACGTTTGGGTCTTCTGGTCCCAGGAATGCTCACTGGAGAGTAGCACCAACCCGAAGTAGACTTCATCTGCCGAGACGGGGGCAGCCAATAGATGTCCACCAGGTGTTTGCAAAGCCTGCTCCAGGGTGCGTAGGTCAACCGATGTGCTGCTAGCCGGTAAACGTAGCGGGCGCCCACGGCGCAGGGCGTTGTCCAGAATCGGAATTCCGCTTTGTTTTAGGGTTGCCCCCTCAGCATGGGTATCTTCTGTTGGGCTGAATTGGCACAACACTCGCCAACCTTCATCACCGTCTGGTTGTAAGATGGCCGCCACATTGGCGTCAAAAGTGCGCGCCAGGAAGCGAACCAATAGATGTAAGGATTTCTCATCTGGCAGATTGCCTTGCAGGCTGAACCACTCTTCCAATGCCGCGTTCGTTTGTTGGCGAGCGTGCAATTCCCAGCGATTGGTAGTGTCTGGTTGTTGACCGATAAAGCGTTGTGGCAGGCTGACTAATAGTGGGTAAGCGGCCAGTTGTGCCAGTCGCACGGCTCCCGGCAGGTCGCTGGCCGATTGGGGACTGATGAGATGCGCTAAATGACCCAACAGACTGATACTCAACATGCCCAAGCCGATGCTCCACTGATTTGGACGGCGTATTCCCAATAGGAAACATCCCATGACCAGTATGGCTACATCCAACACTTCCCAACCCAGGTCAAAATCCGTTTGATTAAAAGTGTGTGCACTATTTTCGGGATTCCCCCAAGTCAGGTTGAGCAGGAAAACCACCACGGCAAACAAGGCGGCAAACAGCATACTAAGATCAGCAGGACGCAGTGGCTCTGGGTAAGCCCACATCCAGATGATGACGACTAATCCCAAGGTTGTAATGAGCCGATCGAAGGCCGGGAGAAAAATAGGAGAGGAGAGCCATCCCTGAGTAGTTGCTATGGCCGCGGCAAATAAAGCAAGGCGTACTACAAGCAATACGCTTAACCCAAAGAGCAGGCGACGGGCTTGGGGAGAGGCTTGTAATCGCCAGAAAGTCAGCGCACTTTGCAAAGCCCAAGCAATAGAAAAAGCCATCACCAGGTGATAGGCCAGGTTACCGGGAGGGGTAGTCAGGAGAGTCAGGAGCTGCTGATAAAATGTGATCATAGTGCTTTTCCCTTTGCCTGATTATAGCACGCCTTGTTGCGGTTTTAGCCAGTCTAAGCCGCCCTTGTTGCTGGGCAGGTGTAGTATACGTTACTGGAGTTTGGCGAAACCGGCGGATAGCCGAAATAGTCTACAGATGGCGCAGATTCACCCTGTGGGGTACGGTGACACGGATTTTTTAAGTCACTTTACGGCGAAAAACCATGTAATTTTGCGGTCGAATAAGAAAGTGCGGAGTCTAGTTTATTGTAAGACGTTCTTTCATGTTGCAAGTATTAAACCAGTTTCGGTTTTATGCGTATTGTGTTGCAGCAGCGTGGAAATTCCCCTGTTGAACTTTGTTTGGGAAGGTTGACAAATTTTGAATTCCTAGTACAATACCCTGCGCATGCCGAAGTGGCGGAATAGGCAGACGCGCTGCGTTCAGGGCGCAGTTCCCATTTCGGGAGTGTGGGTTCGACTCCCACCTTCGGCACCAGAAAAGCCCCATGAGGGGCTTTTTTGTTTGGGAGTGGAGGGTGCTCGAAGAAAACTGAATTGGAAAGATTTCGGATTGAAGGGAAACAGAGTTGCCAGTCAACGGTAAATCGAGTATCATAATGACATGAAAGAGCGTTTGAAGTACGTATTGGTGATTGCTGGGGGGGCGTTATTGCTTTTGCTTTTGGCGAGTTTCAACGCCCGTGTGGCTGAACTTAACCGCCTGCGGCGTACCCACCAGCAAGTATCCACCCAACTGGTCTCTTTGCAGGAAACGCAAATGGTATTGCAAACCCAAGTGGCTTACGCTACCTCGGAGGCTGCAGTGCTGGAACATGCCTATCAGGAAGACCGCATGGTACGTCCGGGGGATGTGTTGGTGGTGCCGTTGGCCCCATCTTCCAGTACACCCACGCCAACCCCGTTTATAGCGCCTGTTGCCCGGCAGCGTGCTCCTTGGGAATATTGGTTTGCCTTATTTTTTGGCGAAAGCCCTTGACGGATAAAGTTTAGCGTGCTAGAATACTGCCCGCTTGGATAACGATGCGGGGTGGAGCAGTGGCAGCTCGTCGGGCTCATAACCCGAAGGTCGCAGGTTCGAGTCCTGCCCCCGCTACCTGAATAGAAGTCCGCCGAAAACGGCGGACTTTTTGTTTTGCCAGATGTAAGTTCAGGCTTTGAGCGACGAGAAATACCTTGTAATACTTTAGGGATGGTTCATAATTGGACTTTTGACAATACGAACACTCTCGGCTTACATCGAGATGAGCACTTGCACTTTGAAAAGTGAAGATAAGAGCCGAAATCAGGTGGATGCGGGTTGATTTTGCCCTTTGTAGACGACGGGGTGGCGTTTCCGAGGGGATATTCGGGCTTTCTGAGGACGTCCTGGCGACTTTCTTTGGGGGTATCTGTTTACCGCAGAGCCCGCGGAGAACGCAGAGAATCTGGAGTTCACCAC
>DYKW01000079.1:6073-7896 GCA_020722405.1 Anaerolinea thermophila | reverse complement strand
TGAAAAAATGATTTTCACCACCAGACATGAAAATCTATTTTCAGATCAGATACTGCCAATCGCCTTTGGTTCCAGGATATTGAGCAAATACTGGACTCACGCATTATGAAATTGTTCTCTAAGACCCCCTTCGATCGGCTATCACCCCAAGAGCATCGCCAGGTAATTGCACCTGCTTTTGGGCTAATTCTCGTCATCGTGCTTGGCTTGTTTATTTTGGGGCTATCGCCGGGGGTAAGCCGCCAGATCCGACAAACTTATTTAGGAGCCAGTTTTCTCTTTGCGCTAGACAGTTTGGTGTTGTTTCGCTATGCGCTACTGAAAATCCGGAAAGGTGATTTGTTGCCATGGTTGATTTTAGGGGGACATGCAATCGGATTGCCCGTCATCGCCGTTTTTCTCCCGAACATTGGCTTACTATTCATGGCTATCTTGGGGCCAATAACCGCTGTATTGGTGGTTATTTTGGTGGGACGTTTTGTAGCGCACGCATTTATTATCATCAATCAGATTGCATTATTGTTGTTGATGATCGTACATAAACCTGGAATATTCTCACATTACTTTGCCGTAGTCATCATCCTGCTTTTTAACATTGTGTTCGTCGAAGTGATATTTCGCATCGGGCAGATTCTCAATCAGGAAATTACCCATCTGGAAGTCTTGAATCACGTAGCGCGGCAAGTTGGCTCTACCATTGAGCCTAAACAAGTGATTGAATTGTTGAGCAATACGATTCGCGAAGCCTTGAGTGCAGATACCTACTATGTCGGCATTCAACAAAACGGGGTGCTGCGACTGGAAGTACTGTATGATAACGGTACCTTCTTTCCTCCCCAAGATATTTCTTCAGAAAACAGCGTGACGGCGCTGGTAATGCAGCGTCGCCAATCCTTGTTGCTCAATGATGTGCCTGCCGAACTATCTCGTATGGGAATGCAGCCTCAATCTATTGGCGAAGAACGCATCAGCCTGTCCTGGATGGGTACGCCTATGATTGCCGGTGACCGAGTCATTGGTGTTGTAGCCGTGGGGGCGTATCGCTACAACGCGTTTACGATTCATGATCTCAGATTGCTGGAGAACATCGCCCAGCAAGCCACTTTGGCCCTGGATAATGCTTTCCATCATGCCGAAGTAGAGGAACAATCACGTTCTGATAGTTTAACCGGTGTGTACAACCACGGTTATTTTTTACTCGCGCTTGGCGAACAGATGCGGCTTGCCCAGGGAAAAGGCAAGTCTCTTGCTCTGATTATGCTGGATATTGATTTCTTCAAATCGTACAACGATACCTATGGTCACCTGGTTGGCGATCAGGTATTAATTCATTTTTCAGATGTCATCCGGCGGTATATCAAAAGCATTGATCTGGTTGGCCGTTGGGGAGGGGAAGAATTCGTGGTGGCACTCCCCGGTGCAACCGGTGAACAGGCTACTCAAATTGCTAAGCGCATTTCAGAATCGTTGCGCACCCTGCAAATGCAAGACCGTGATGGAAAACCTATCCCGCCACCAACGATTAGTCAAGGGATCGCCGTTTCTCCCTACGAAGCAAATGACGTTTATGAATTGATAGATTTGGCCGATCAGCGGCTTTACATGGCCAAATCCAATGGCCGCGATCAGATTTACCCCCAAAAAGGCCATTGGGAATACATCAAAACAAATTGAGCACGCCCTGAATATGTTCTTGCAGGACGTGCTCGGATGAATATGGGGAAATCAGGTATCATCTCAAAAAGAAGGGGAAACGTCCCGAAGGTTTTTTCCAAAGCCTGGTTGAACTGCTCAAACCTTCACCCTACGGGTACTTTGCGGGA
>DYKW01000079.1:0-6048 GCA_020722405.1 Anaerolinea thermophila | reverse complement strand
TGAGAAGTCGCCATGAAAAATAATTTTCACCACCAGACATGAAAATCTATTTTCGGATCAGATACGAAATCAGCCTAACAGTGCTTTGAACGCAGTTACCGTTTGGAAAACGGCCTGATCATCAATCCAGTAGTGTGTTACCAGCCGAAAGCGCCGTTGTCCAACCACTCCCACCAAAACGCCGCCTTCCCGCAGACTCTGCGCCACCTGGGATGCCTCCATGGGGACGTCGTCCGTAAGGGAAAGGTAGACCATGTTGGTATGTGGTGTGCCAGGGTCAAGTTGTACGCCCGAGAGGGCGCGCAGACCCTGTGCCAGGCGTTGCGCCCGCTGATGGTCTTCTGCCAGGCGCAGGCTCATTTTTTCGAGTGCAATCAGGCCGGCGGCAGCCAGCACCCCCGCCTGTCGCATTCCGCCCCCTAATTGCTTGCGAATGCGGCGCGCTTGCCGGATAAAATCGGTCGTGCCACAAAGTACTGACCCCACCGGTGCACACAAACCCTTGCTCAGACAAAATGTGACCGAGTCTACCGGCGCTGCCAAATCTGCTGCAGAAACACCCAAGGCGGCCGCCGCATTGAACAGCCGTGCGCCATCCAGGTGTACCGGCAAACCGTGTTCATGGGCCAGAGCGGCGGCCGCGCGGGTATATTCCACGCTCAGCACAGCACCGCCACAGCGGTTGTGGGTATTTTCCAGCACCAACAAGCGCGAGGGCGGACAATGTAGGTCGTCGGTGCGAATGGCGGCGCGGATGTCCTCCAAATCCAGCGTGCCGTCCGGTTGGTTGGGAACCTGGCGTGAATGCACCCCGCCCAGTGCCGAGATGCCACCGGCTTCGTACAAAAAAGTGTGCGCCAGATTGCCTACGATGGCTTCGTCCCCGCGCCCACAATGGGTGAGTACGGCAATCAGGTTTCCCATTGTCCCCGAAGGGACGAACAACCCGGCTTGTTTACCGGTTTTTTCGGCTGCCAGGGCTTCGAGGGCGTTGACGGTTGGGTCTTCCCCATAGACATCATCTCCCACGACGGCTTGCGCCATGGCCGCACGCATTTCAGGCGTGGGTTGCGTTACGGTATCGGAACGTAAATCGATAGCAAGTTGACTCATTGATTTCTCCAATAGTTGCTTCCCCGCTTCACCTCCCAACAAAGCGGGATGATGGTTTCCATGGGCGGCACGGCCCCTCTTTGCAGGCCAGATACGTTTCTCCAGACAATGAAACGGTACACACGCCGCAATCGGCCAATCCGCCACAAGGCATGGGTAGGGCAACCAGCACTTCTCCCGGCGCGGCCGGCGGCCGGTCATCGGGCGCGTATAAGAGTTCGTTCAGTGCTTCCAGACGGTCCAACGGCAGATCGGCAGCCCAGGCATCGGCCCAGGTGTGTAATGCTTCTGAGGCAGCCACCAAGGGCAGGCTTTCTACCCCGGCAGGCAACCTCAGGCCGGAGGGCAGGTGGTCGGCAAACAAGACCACTTCCGCGTCACGAGTCAGGGCTTTTGCCACGAGTGGCATCAACCGCCAGGGGTGGTTGTCCAGGGCCAGCAGCACCAGGTGCCGGAAATGTGGTGGCAGGTTGATGCCGCGCCCCAAGGGGCCGCGCAGGTGCAACCGAACGCCCGGTAGCCACGTAGAAGGGGTATCCGGAGCACACCACAACGTCCCCTTGGGGGCGAGAAAATCCGTCGGGAAAAGGGGAACCGCCAAAAGGGCGTCTGCTTCCCCTTCTCCCTGGGCGAGCAGGTATTGCCCAGGGGCCGGGACATGCTCCGGGGGGCAGGGTATCGCTATCCGGCCATACAGGTCACGTGTCGAAATTGTGCTTTGCCACATAGCAGCATGATACCACGAGTGGCAGCCAAACAAGGTATAATAACCCGTTGTCACTCATGCACCCATAAGAACAGCGCGCAAAGCAACTTTCACAGGCAGCTTATCCAGAAAAAGGAGATTTGAAAAATGAATGTAGCCGTTGCAATCCAAGGTATTGCCAATCTTTCCTGGTTGGCGTTTATTGGGTTAATCGTCCTGGTAGTGATACGCGCCGGACGGAAACAACCGGTCAAAGGGTTATCCACGGTGCTCATCGTTACGTTGGTCGCTGCGATCGTCTTGACGACGGTTAGCGCCGGTTTGGTTTTTGTGGAGCCTACGGAGCGCGGTGTGGTCATCTCCGCATTGGCACCAGATGGCTACCGCTCTGAAGCACTGCAACCCGGTTTGAGTTGGATTATCCCTTTCTTTGAGCGCGTCGAGTTCTATCCAATCGTCAAACAAACGTACACCATGTCGATTGCACACGCTGAAGGACAGATACAGGGAAACGATTCGGTATCTGCACGCACCTCTGACGGTCAGGAGATTTTCGTAGATTCCTCGGTGTTATTCAAGATTGACCCCCAGAAGGTCATCCAAGTGCACATTGATTGGCAGAAACGCTATTCCGAGGATCTGGTACGCCCGCTGACGCGCGGCATCATCCGGGACATTGTTTCGCAATACAAGGTGGATGAGGTCGTCAGTAGCCGACGGTTAGAGATGACTCAGCAAATCCGCTCCGAACTGGAAAGCAAATTGGCGGAGAATGGCCTTATTTTGGATGATTTTCTCCTGCGCAATATCACTTTCTCGCCGGAATATGCTGCTTCGGTAGAGCAAAAACAAATTGCAGAACAGCAGGCACAACAGGCCAAATTCGTAGTAGAGCAGAAAAAGCAGGAAGCCGAACAAGCCCGTCAGGTGGCTCAAGGGAAGGCCGATGCGGTCGTGATTGTGGCCAAGGGTGACGCGGATGCGCGCCTGATTCAAGCGGAAGCCGAAGCCAAGGCGCTGCAAATGATTGCCGACGTACTCAAAGAAAATCCAGACTTGCTGACCTATGAATACATCCAACAACTAGCCCCCAATATCAGCGTGATGCTGGTGCCTAACGACAATCCCTACCTGTTGCCGTTGCCCACATCAGGAACCTCCACTTCATTTATCCCCACAACCCCCATCACGCCTACAACGACCCCGTGAATGAAAAAAGGCCCTCAGGAAAAGAAATTCGTCTGACGAGTTACGCGGCCTGCGCCGGCTGAGCATCCAAATTGAATGCGGAAACGCTGGCGCAGGTTCTGCGTCCCATCAAAGAAACTTTTCAGGACACGGTATCCCCGGACTTGTTGACCGGCCTAAATGAGCCGGATGACGCGGCCGTGTGGCGCTTGGATGACCAACGCGCCCTGGTGGTGACGACCGACTTTTTTACTCCGGTCGTAGATGATGCCTACGATTACGGTGCCATTGCGGCCGCCAACAGCCTTTCGGATGTGTACGCCATGGGCGGCGAGCCTTTCTTGGCGCTCAACGTGGCGGCCATTCCCCCGCAATTGCCCACCGAGGTCGCAGCGGAGATTCTGCGCGGTGGTGCCGAAAAAGCGCGTGAGGCCGGTGTGGTCGTTGTGGGCGGGCACACTATTCAGGACCAAGAACCAAAGTACGGCATGATTGTCGTCGGTTTTGTGCAGCCGAAAGAGATGCTCTCTAAGGCCGGGGCGCATCCCGGCGACAAGTTGATTCTCAGTAAGCCCCTCGGCACAGGCTGCCTGACCACGGCGCTCAAGCAGGGCATAGCCGATCCGCTAGACGTGGCTGAGGCAATTGCCTGGATGAAGCGGCTTAACCGTGGCGCGGCGGAACTGGCGCGCCGCTTTGGTGCCCATGCCGCTACCGACATCACCGGCTTTGGATTGCTGGGACACGCCTGGGAAATGGCGGAGGCTTCACAGGTAGGGCTGCGCTTCCACTTTGCGCAAATGCCCTTTTTGCGTGGCGCGAAGCATTATGCCGAGGAGTGGACCTTCCCCGGTGGCTCTGCCGATAACCGCTTGTACTACCAAAAACATGTACGCTTCGAGGCCGCATTGGAAGAACATGAGCAAATGCTGCTCTTCGATGCGCAGACCAGCGGCGGGTTATTGTTTGCCCTGCCGCCCGAAAAACTGGATGCCTTGTTGGAGGCTGCCGCTCAGCAAGAACAGGCCGTGTGGGTGGTGGGAGACGTTGTGCCAGAAGAGGGGATTGTCATCGCGTAGTCGCACCAACGAAAAAATGTCTCCTCTCGGAAGTTCCCCACAGACGAACGCCCCCGCAGGTGATCCCGTACCCGAAAGGTTGACCCATCCCCAGGTGGATACCGTTCCCGCGCTACCCAAAAGGTGGCGCGGCGCCCATTAAATCGCTTGCCCTAAACATGTCTATTTCCTTCATCTCTCGTCGCTCGCCCGTGATGGGGCGGCGCGGCATGGTTGCCACCTCCCAGCCATTGGCCGTGGCGGCCGGGTTAGAAATCCTGTCGCGTGGCGGGACGGCTGCCGACGCGGCCATTGCCGCAGCCGCGGCCCTCAACGTCACCGAACCCACCTCCACCGGTATCGGTGGGGATGCCTTTGCGCTGTATTACGAAGCCGCCGGTGCCCAAGTCTATGCCCTGAACGCCAGCGGACGCGCCCCGCGCGACTTGACGCTGGAGCGCGCCCTGGCAGCCGCCCGTCCAGAGGGCACGCTGCCACCTTTTCACCCTTACACCATTACCGTGCCGGGGGCTTGTTCGGGGTGGGAAGCGCTCGTCCAACGCTTTGGGCGGCTGTCGCTGGCCGAAGTCCTATCCCCGGCCATTCGCCTGGCTGAAGAGGGCTTCCCGGTCGCTCCGTTGACGGCTTACTTTTGGGCGCGTGGGGTAGACCGTCAACTGAAGCACGCGTCCAACGGCCACGAATTAACCATCCACGGGCGCGCCCCTCTGGCAGGAGAAATTTTCCGCAACCCTGGGTTGGCGCGCACGCTGCGGGCAGTCGCTCAGGAGGGTGCGGCGGCCTTTTATCAGGGCAAAATTGCGCAAGCCATCGTCGAAGTGGTACAGGAGAGCGGCGGTTGCCTGCGCCTGGAGGACCTGCAAGTCCACCAGGCCGAATGGGTGACGCCGATTTCCACCACCTACCGGCATTGCCGGGTGTGGGAGTGTCCTCCCAACGGACAGGGACTGGCTGCCTTGCTGGCGCTCAACGTGTTGGAAGGCTTTGACCTGAGCGCCTTACCGCCGTTATCGGCCGAGCGCCTGCACCTGATGGCAGAAGCCATGCGTTTGGCCTTTGCCGATACCCGTTGGTTTGTCGCCGACCCGCACACCAACCCTGCTCCCCTGGAGAACCTGCTCTCGAAAGCCTACGCCGCCGAGCGGCGCGCACTGCTCAACCCCCAACGCGCGGTCCTCGACCAGCAGCGCGGCGCGCCGGTGGCTTCTTCGGACACCGTGTACCTGTGCGTGGTTGACGGGCAGGGCAACGCCTGTTCGTTCATCAATAGCAACTACATGGGCTTTGGCACCGGCATCGTACCGGCCGGTTGGGGGTTTACCCTGCAAAACCGCGGCCATAATTTCAGTTTGGATGCCCAACATCCCAATGCCCTGGCGCCGGGCAAGCGTCCCTACCACACCATCATCCCCGGCATGTTGACCCATTTGGACGGCTCGCTATGGGGGCCGTTTGGCGTGATGGGCGGCTTCATGCAGCCGCAAGGGCACATGCAAGTTGTCGTTGGCCTGGTGGATGATGGTCTCGACCCGCAAGCCGCACTTGACCGGCCGCGTTTTTGTCTTACCAATGGCACTGCTGGCAGCACCCTGGCGCTCGAAGAGGGGATTCCCTTTGATGTGGCCGCCCGCCTGGCATCTATGGGGCATCCGGTACAGCCGGTCACCGGGCAGCAACGCGCGCTGTTTGGGCGCGGGCAAATCATCCTGCGAGAGGCTGTCAGTGGTGTGCTAATCGGTGGCAGTGACCCCCGCGCCGATGGCTGCGCCATGCCCCTGTAACCGTCCGTACAAGTGGAGCTGTTACGTTAGCCCAGGGGGCGCGTAGCCGAAGTCTCACCACAAAGACACAAAGTCACGAGAGAATAAGATGCTGATTAAGTCGCTCTCGTATCTTCTCGAATTTGGCTCTTTGGGATTTTTCGTAACATATTTGGCGACGCGCCGTAGAGCGGAATTAATT
>DYKW01000078.1 GCA_020722405.1 Anaerolinea thermophila | reverse complement strand
GGTTTCTAAACTGATCTTGCTCCTGAAACGCCTGCGTGTGGAGGAAAGTCTCAACTGCACAGGTCGAAATTTCCCCCCTTTGAGAATTTCGATGGGATGCCTGACTCAAGGCTCCATTAGCAAATACACCCTGCTGAAATGTGGGTTATTTCTACCCGTGTTTGTCCGAATATGACAACTCACCCATAATTTTAAGCCGTTCATAACTGTACCGGTTTTTGGGGTAGGTTTAAACTAAATAGAAGCGCTGATAGTTTTTTGCGCATCGCTGCCCCGAAAAAGGGGTTTATTTATATATTTATAAATGAGGCTTTCGTACCTGCTAAAATAGTAGATGCGAAAAAAAAGAAAAATTTTTAACAGGGAGTACACGCATGAAAAAACGTGAACTGGTTACATTGGATGGCAATGAAGCAGTAGCGCTCATTGCCCATAAGTTAAGCGAAGTGATTGCCATTTATCCCATTACGCCCTCGACGCCGATGGGAGAACTGGCCGACGCATGGTCAGCCCAGGGAAAGAAAAACTTATGGGGCACGGTGCCCTTGGTTATGGAGATGCAGGCCGAAGGTGGCGCGGCTGGTGCGGTCCACGGGGCATTGCAAACCGGTTCGTTGACGACGACCTTCACAGCCAGCCAGGGGCTCTTACTCATGATCCCCAACATGTACAAGATTGCCGGCGAACTCACCTCAACGGTCTTCCACGTTGCCGCTCGTTCAGTGGCTGCGCAAGCCCTTTCGATTTTTGGTGATCATTCAGACGTCATGGCCGCGCGTGCTACCGGATTTGCCATGCTGACTTCTGGTTCTGTACAAGAAGCCCATGACTTTGCAGCCATTGCGCAGGTTGCCACGCTGGAAGCACGCGTGCCTTTTGTGCATTTCTTTGAGGGTTTCCGTATCTCCCATGAAATTAACAAGGTAGAAGTGCTCAATGATGATGATCTGCGCGCTTTGATTGACGATACCCTGGTACAGGCACATCGTGCTCGCGGCTTGTCCCCAGAACATCCTTTCATTCGTGGTACAGCCCAAAACCCGGATGTGTTCTTCCAGGCACGTGAAAGTGTCAATCCCTACTATGCGGCTTGTCCTGAAATCACGCAGAAGGCCATGGATAAATTCGCCACTATCATGGGACGACAGTACAACCTGTTCGATTACGTTGGGGCATCGGATGCCGAACGCATTATCGTGGCGATGGGCTCTGGTGCACACACCGTGGCCGAAACCGTACGAGCCCTTGTGGCTCAAGGCGAAAAAGTCGGCGTAGTGATTGTGCGCCTGTATCGCCCCTTTGCTGCGGAAGCCTTCTTGAAAGCTTTACCGGCGACGACGAAAACAATCGCTGCACTTGACCGCACCAAAGAACCTGGCGCAGCCGGTGAACCGCTGTATCAGGATGTTCTTACGGTAATTAGCGAAGCCACTATGAGTGGTGCGTTGCCTCTGGCACAAATGCCTAAGGTCGTTGGGGGACGTTATGGCCTGTCATCTAAAGAGTTTACGCCCGCGATGGTCAAAGGCATTTTCGATGAAATGCGCAAAGAGCAACCCAAAAATCATTTCACCATTGGCATCTACGATGATGTTTCGCACACCAGTTTAGCGTATGATCCTGCTTTCTCCATTGAAGATCCCAAAGCAGTACGCTCTGTCTTCTTCGGATTAGGTTCTGATGGTACTGTGGGTGCGAACAAAAATTCAATTAAAATCATTGGTGAAGAAACCGATAATTATGCTCAAGGTTACTTTGTCTACGATTCAAAGAAATCCGGAGCAATCACAATCTCTCATCTGCGCTTTGGGCCTAATCCTATTGATGCCCCCTATTTGATTGCCCCTGGTACGGCTAGCTTCGTGGGCTGCCATCAATTTACCTTCATGGAGAAATACGATGTACTGGCCTATGCTCAACCAGGTGGTGTCTTCTTGCTGAACAGTATCTACGGGTCCGATGAAGTATGGGACTACCTGCCACGCGAGGCACAGGAAGCCATCATTGCCAAGAAACTGCGTTTCTATGTGATTGATGCTTACCAGGTAGCCAAAGCAACCGAAATGGGGCAGCGCATCAACACTATTATGCAGACCTGCTTCTTTGCTATCAGCGGTGTCTTACCGCGTGAACAGGCGATTGAGCAGATTAAACAGGCAATTCGTAAGACGTATAGCAAGCGTGGTGAGGTCGTTGTTCAACGCAACTTTGCTGCGGTTGACCAGACACTTTCTCATCTCCATGAAGTCAAAGTGCCGACGCAGGCCACCAGTACGATTACGCTCCGTCCCCCTGTGCCTGAGGAAGCCCCTGAATTTGTGCGGGAAGTATTGGGCAAGATGATTGTCTACCAGGGAGACGATTTGCCGGTGAGCGCCTTGCCCGCAGATGGCACTTACCCCAGTGGCACAACGCGCTGGGAAAAACGCAACATTGCTTTGGAGATTCCCCAATGGGAGCCTGATCTGTGTATTCAGTGTGGAAAGTGTGTCTTTGTGTGTCCACATGCGGTTATCCGCCAAAAAGTTTTCGAGCCGGGATTGTTGGAAAATGCTCCCGACACTTTCCTGCACACTAAGGCTCGTTTCAAAGAATTTCCAAATATGGAATACGCCATCGCAGTCGCGCCGGAAGACTGCACCGGGTGTTCTTTGTGCGTGGAAGCCTGCCCGGCGAAAGATAAGACTCAGGTTGGCCGCAAGGCAATCAATATGACGCCGCAGCCGCCTATCCGAGAGCGCGAAAAGGTCAACTGGGATTTCTTCCTGAGTTTGCCAGAAGTCGACCGTACTCGTATTTCCTTTGGGACTATTAAAAATTCCCAATTGTTGCAGCCACTCTTTGAGTTCTCCGGAGCATGCCCTGGTTGTGGCGAAACGCCGTATTTGAAGCTGCTTACCCAACTGTTCGGTGATCGTGCTGTGGTGGCCAATGCAACCGGTTGCTCGTCCATTTACGGTGGCAACCTGCCTACTACGCCGTGGTCGGTCAATAAAGACGGACGCGGCCCGGCTTGGTCCAACTCTTTGTTTGAAGATAACGCAGAATTTGGTCTGGGCATGCGTCTGACGATTGACAAGCAGAGTGAATATGTGCGCGAACTACTCCCACAATTTGCCAGCGTAGTTGGTGAAAGTCTGGTGGACGATCTGTTGGCCTCACAACAAGATACGGAAGCCGAGATTCAGGCCCAGCGAGAACGTGTTGCCTTATTGAAACAGCGTTTAGCCGATATTGATGACCCGCGAGCCAAAGATTTGCTTAGCCTGGCGGATATGTTGGTCAAACGTAGTGTATGGATTGTTGGCGGTGATGGCTGGGCTTATGATATTGGTTATGGCGGTTTGGATCACGTTTTGGCGTCAGGGCGCAATGTCAACATACTTGTGTTGGATACGCAAGTATATTCCAACACCGGTGGACAGTCCTCTAAGGCTACTCCGTTGGCTGCGGTAGCAAAATTTGCTGCCAAAGGGAAAGATTTGCCACGCAAAGACCTGGGGCTGATGGCTATGTCCTACGGCTATGTGTACGTTGCTCAGGTGGCAATGGGTGCTAGTGATACCCAGACCCTGAAGGCGTTTCTGGAAGCCGAAGCCTACGATGGCCCATCACTCATCATCGCTTACAGCCACTGTATTGCTCACGGCTATGATTTGAAGTATGGCCTTTCACAGCAGGCTTTGATGGTCCAATCGGGCCTGTGGCCGTTGTACCGCTATAACCCGCTTCAGGCGCAAGAGGGTAAGAACCCCTTGCAACTCGATTCTCGTGAGCCGAAACTAGATGTGGAGGAATTTGCTTACAACGAAGCCCGTTATCGCATGTTGGCCCAAACTGACGAGGAGCGCGCTGAACGACTGTTGAAAATGGCACATAAAGATGCAATCACGCGTTGGAATTTATACAAACAAATGGCTGCTATGCATTATGAGGGGGCAAAAGAGTAACTTTGACTTAGGACAGTGATGCATGAGGCAAGGATTTTGGCCTCAATGCTCGTGAAGGCGGCTCCCACGTTGTCGGATAGCCGGGCGTGGGAGCCCGACTTGCCTCTCGTGTCGTTAGGAGGCGCAAACGAAGTCCTCCAAGGCGCGTGGATGTCTTCTCGCTACCGGTGACATTTTGGAACGCCACTTGGTGCGTAAGAAACTCGGCGCAAATTTACGGAAGGCTGTACTTAGGATAGCCGGACAGAAAAGCATGCCCGGCTATCGCCTCTGTTTTCGATTTTTTCGTTGAATGAAAGGTGCTCCCATGGTTGATTTAAAAACAACGTATCTCGGACTTTCCCTAAAAAATCCGTTGGTGGCTTCAGCCTCGCCGCTTTCCGAGAAAGTCGAGACCGTTCGCCAATTGGAAGATGCTGGCATCGCTGCGGTGGTGGTGTATTCTCTTTTTGAGGAACAAATCACCCGCGAAAGTTTGGAATTGGATCACTTTTTGTTTGCCGGCACGGATAGTTTTTCGGAGTCCCTGTCTTTTCTTCCTGATACTGGCCGTTATAGTCTTGGCACTGAACGTTACCTGGAACACATCGCGGTCCTCAAGAAGGCGGTCGATATTCCCATCATCGGCAGCCTGAATGGTGTCTCTACCGGTGGTTGGATTTTCTATGCCCACCAGATTGAATCTGCAGGCGCGGATGCATTAGAACTCAATCTATATTATTTACCAACCGATCCACAGCGAACATCTGATGAAATCGAGAAAAACTACGCGCGGCTGGTAAGCGATATTTGTGCTCAGGTGAGCATACCGGTGACGATTAAACTCAGCCCCTTTTTCACCACCCTACCGAATATGGTGCAGAGATTACACAAGGCTGGTGCCCAAGGCGTGGTGCTCTTCAATCGCTTTTACCAGCCCGATTTCGACCTGGAAACCCTGGAAGTGGTACCGCATTTGACGTTAAGTACTTCAAGCGAATTGTTACTTGCTCTGCGCTGGATTGCCCTGTTGTATGGTCGCATTGATGTGGACTTTGCCCTGACAGGTGGTACTCATACAGTAGAAGATGTGCTTAAAGCCATGATGGCAGGTGCAAAGACCACGTTAATGGCTTCCGCCTTGCTCAAACATGGTCCAGGTTATGTCACTACCTTGTTGGATGGTCTGCAAGAATGGATGATTGCTCATGAATACGAATCCATCGAACAAATGCAAGGCAGCATGAGCCAGCAAGCATTGGGCGGTGATGCGGCATTGGAACGTGCAAATTATATGCGTGTTCTCAGTTCTTATGATTACCGTCCCTGAACACAACGAAGCGGGCTTGTAAACCTTACCGGCCTCATCTAAAACTTTGGATGAGGCCGGTGTTTTATTTGTACACTTGTACGGGGAATGTGTTGACACTCTATTTGTTGTATGTATCAGTACCTTGAGGCATAACACGATTCCGCCCGGCCTCTTTGGCTTTGTATAGCATAGTATCCGCCTGTCCAATCAGCATGTCTAAAGTTGTGATTTCTTTGGTAAGTGTTGCCACACCAATGCTGGCGGTAATGGGAATGCTGTATTCACCCACGTTCGTAGGAACATTACTGATCTTGTTGCCTATACGATGGGCAACGTGTAAGGCGCCTTGTTGTCCTGTATCTGGTAGTAGGATGATAAACTCTTCGCCACCGTACCGCGCCAGAATATCAATGTCACGAATACTCCCCCGGCAGATATTGGCAACTTTTTGCAACGCAATGTCTCCTGTCTGGTGCCCGTAAGTATCGTTGACTGCTTTGAAATGGTCAATATCTAGCATCAACATTGACAATTGATGGTCATATCGTGTGGCACGATCAAATTCTCGTTGCGCGATCTCGAAGAAATAGCGACGATTATATATTCTTGTTAGCGGATCGGTGATTGCCAGGTATTGGGCTTCTTTATATAAGTGTGCATTGGCAATAGCAGTAGATACATGCGAAGCAAATGCAGAAAGCAACCGTAGATTGGTCTGAGTAAAGTAGTGGGGATCGCTTCTGTGGACGGCCAATACCCCTAAAACCTGATTGTGTGCATTCAAGGGTACCGCCATGCAGGCCTGATGGCTTTCCCTCCATTCAGGAAAGCGCTCGCTTATATCGGGCAGCAATAGGGGGGTGTTATGACGAGCAACCTCACTGTATGGGGAATCGCTTTCGATGGGAAAGGCTACATCAAGGAAAGACGGTGTTTCTGCCCATTGCCGTTCTCCCACAACTTTAAGAACATCTGCCTCTTTCAATAGTACGATGGCACTGTCACAAATGACTACCCGGCCAAGTAATTCCAGAATGCGCTGAACGGCCTGATCTTTGTCCAGAATACCTGCTACGATTAGGCTGACTTCACGCAATGTCTCGGCCTCCTCTGCTCGCCGATTGGCAGCCTCGAACAGGTGCGCGTTATCTACTGCTATGGCGGCCTGTTGAGCGAAGGTCTTGAGAATATGTATCTCATTTTCATTAAAAACGCGGCCGGTGTTTTCGTCTACGATGTTGATGACTCCCACCAGTTTCCCGCGCGCACGCAGTGGTGCAGCAATAACTGAATGGCCGACGTATTGGGTACATTCTAGCAATCGATTTTCCCAGGCGCCGTAGTTGGGAATGATTAATATTTCGCCAGTTTGCACTACCGTCCCCATAACGCCTTGTCCAATGGGAATAAATGTTCCCTCGTCGGACTGCCCCATGTTATAACAGGAGACCACGCGCAGCCCGCCGTATTCTGGTTCGTACAAACCCAGTTCGCCGCCGCTGGCTAATAGTAATGCGGCTGCTCGCCGTAGAATGGCGTGCATTAGGTCTGGCAGGCCTAATTGCGCGGAAAAATCCGCCAATGTATCGCGCAACGCACCCAGTTCATCGGCACGTTGGCGCTCATTGGCAAATAACCTTGCATTTTGTAGTGTTGTGCTAATCTGTCCCCCTAGCGTTTCCAGGCTTTCTAAATCGGTGGCTTCGAATACTTCACGATCTCGAGTACGAAACAGGTAGAATGCCCCCAGAATTTGTCCACGGATGTACAAGGGAACGCTGATTGCGCTTTTGATTCCGGCTTTAATCCAGGTTTCCTTTGCTAGAGGGTGCTTTGGGTAGTTTTCCAGCAACCATGGTATGCCGTCCTTGACGGTTTGCCACAATAAATCGTCAGGCGGTAGTGGATCATCAGGATTTATATCGGGAGGAATGTTGCGTTGGTAGGGCAGATGCAACACTCTGTGGTCATCGTACAATACAAAGCAAGCCGCATCGGCCTGAAACAAGGTCATCGCATGTTGGACACTGGTTTGAAAAATTAGTGGTTGTTCCAGAGCACTGTTAATCTGGCGAGTAGCCTCGTTGAGAAGTCGTTCCCTTTGCATTTTGATGCATATCTCTCGATGTAGTTGGTGTTTGTCGAAGATTTCCCCGCTAAATTGTCCTAATTTTTCTAACAAATCGCATTGGTCTTGGGAAAACACACCTGTAGTATGAGATTCTAGCCACAAGACTCCCAGAATTTCATCTTGAATGATAATCGGTGCCCCCATCCAGGAGTACACAGGATGCTCGTTGCGTTGCAATGGATGCCATTGATTGTTGGTGCTGGTATCATTGATGTAGATGGCTTTTCGTTCCGTCAGCAAGGATTGCAGCAAAGGGTTATCATCCAAGACAAAGCCATCCTGCTCAACATTTTGTGGCTGTGTTGAATACACATGCCAGGCCTGTTCAGTATGTAACAAGATATGCACCCCGTCTGCATTGAAAAGATGGCGCAGACAATGTTCTAGAATTTTAAGTAGAGCCTTCTTTGTTGGATTCAATGTCATATTTTATCGGGCTGATGGGCTATGTGAGTAATGCTCATCAATGAAGCAAAGATTGCTACACGAACACAATACGCAGTGAATTTCCCTTGCCTGTGCTCTGCGTTTTCTTAGAATAGGGGAAATATCTATAACAATCTGTTAAAG